>JBBSVS010000266.1:0-2351 GCA_038046665.1 Thermoplasmatota archaeon | reverse complement strand
GGCAGAGGGGTCTCGGGAAAGGAATTCCAGGACCTCGCGGTCGTGCTCCCGCAGGTCATCGATTTCCTCCGCGGCGGTTGTCCCCGCCGAGTTCGGGACCATCCTCTTCTCTCACAGGCGGGAGTTTCACATAAAGCTGAGGGTTCCCGAAATTCCCTTGAGAATCACGGGTCCTTGGAAGCCTCGGCCTCTTGCGCCTTCGCGGCTTTTGACACCTTCTCCTCTCGGTGAACCCGCTGCAGCGGTCCTGGAGCCCACCAGTTGTACTTCCCCGCGAGGACCATGATCGCGGGCACGAGGTAGATCCGCACGACCATCGAATCCAGGAGGATCGCGAAGGCCAGCGCGAACCCGATCTCCTTGAGCAGGGGCGACGGGCTTAGCATGAGGGTGAAGAAGGCCCCGGCCATGACGATCCCACACGCGGAGATGATCCCGCCCGTCCGGGTCGTCGCCTCGGCGATGGCCTCGGGGTCCGACTTCCCCTTGGCCACCTCCTCCCGCACTCGCGTGATGATGAAGATGTCGTAGTCCATCCCAAGTCCCATCGCCATGACGAACAGCGCCAGGGTGAGGATGAAGATCACGTCGAGGTTCATCCACAGGTGGAACAGGGTGATTGTCAGGGCGAGGGTCCAGGAAATGCTCAGCAGGATCGTCAGGATCGCCCGGATCGGGATGAGCACGGACCCAAGGACGAACAGGAGGACGATGAAGAGTCCCGTGATTACGACGATGGCCATTACTTGCAGGTCGCGGTCCAGGCTGTGCCGCACGTCGTTCAGCACGGCGGAGACGCCCCCGACGTAGACCGTCGCGCCGCTTAGACCCGCCTCCGTCGAGGCGATCTGCGTGATCTCGGGCCCGAGCCGCTCCACGGTCGCCAGGGCCCCGCGGGAGAACGGAGTGTCCATGAGGACGAGGACGAGGCGCACCGTCGCGTTGTCCTTCCCAATGTAGGGTTTCATCGCCGTGAGCACGCCGTCGCGCTCGGCTTGGCTCATGATCGACAAGTTGCGATAGTCGACGCTCGCCCCTTGCGGGTCCGTCGGGCTCTCGACGCTCTTTACCCCGGAGTCGATTTGGACAATCCGGTGGGTCAGGTTGTCCACCGCCTCCATAGAGGCCACGGACACGTTGCCGTCGGGTAGCAGGACGGGATTCGGGAAGCGCACGACCACGTCCGTGGGCAGGATGAACCCATAGCCGAAGGCCGAGCTGATCGCGTCGAGGCCCTGAGAGGACTCCGTCACGGGTGCGCCTGCGGAGAAGTCGTAGGTCGGCTGGTCCGTCAGGATGATGTACATCGCCGGGAGGGTAATCAGGACCGCAGCGACGAGGATGATCTTCGCGTGCTTCATCGAGGTCATCGCGGCGCGGTGGAAGTAGCGCTCCGTCGCGGTCCAGTGCGCCTTGTCGTGCGGGCGCTTCCGCGTGACCTTCTTCCCGGAGGGCCAGAAGACGCGGTTCCCCAGGAGCATGAGCACGGAGGGGATGAAGGTCAGGGCGATCGCCAGGGCCAGGGTCACGGACGCGCCCAGGGTCAGCCCCATCGAGCGAAGGAGGGGGAAGGTGCCCAGGGATAGGGCGAGGAAGGAGATCAGCACGGCCCCGCCGCTCGTCGTGACGGACTCCCCGGCCCAGACTACCGCGTTCCGGACGGCCTCCGGCCGTTCCCTTCCGTCTTGACGTTCGTCCCGATATCGGGACACGAGGAAGATCGAGTAATCGGTGCCCACGGCTAACAAGACCGTCTGGAGCACGGCGGTCACGGTGAAATCGACCGAGAACAGGTAGACCGCGACGAAGTACACGAACAGGTTCGCGAGCATCAGGGCGATTGCGATTGTGAGGATGGGGAAGGTCGGCGACACGGCGGACCGGAAGTACAGGCCGATGAGCACGATCAAGAGGACGATCGTCGCGATGAATTCGGCGCCGCCGCCGAAAATCCGCTCGCTGTCCACGTTCGAGGGCGCGTTGCCGGTGACGTATACGGAGCCCTGGATTCCGTAGGCCGTCTTCAGCTTGGCGACCAGGTTCCGCATCACCAGGACGTCGTCCTTCACCGGCTGCCTCTTGTCGGCGGTCGTGAAGCTCGTGTCTTCCGTGAAGGCGTAGTTCATCAGGAGGATGCGGTGGGCGGGACTCACGTAGAAGCGCGTCACATTCACCGGGAGGACAAGAGGCGTGGCCGAAAGGTTGTAGGCGAGGGCCTCCTCCTTGGCGAAGGCGTGGATCGCGGTGTCGTTCGCGTCCTCGGCGAGGTTCGTGTACAGGTCGTGGAAGAACGGGAGGCGGGCCACGGTCACGTTGTTGAAGGCGCTAAGGGCGTAGTCGACGACCTTGCG
>JBBSVS010000265.1:0-6079 GCA_038046665.1 Thermoplasmatota archaeon | reverse complement strand
GGTCCTCGAACTCCAGCCCCAAGAGCTTGGCCATGGGTTCCACGAACTCGGCGGTGACGAGAACTTGGTAGGACCTTCGCTTGTCTTCGTGGCGGGCGCTCGTTGTCCCCGCAGCAATGCCCAGACTTGCGAGAATCTCCTGGGTCTGGTAGGCGAGGTGGGGCGAAGTCGTCGATACGGAGAAGTAGCTGCGTATCGGGTCCCGATACCCGTCACCTCTCCAGAGGCCTTGCACCAATGCAGCCTTCACGCGCGGTGGCGCGGTCATGAAGACGGCAGGAATCCTCTTGTCGTCGCAGCTGTGACCGAGCGAGCCGAAAACGCGCGCTAGAAGGAATGAATCGAAGCGCACGTTCCGACCCATTCCTGTGTTCTGTTCTTCGTAACCCTCCAATCCGAAATAGCGACGTATGACCGCCCGGATGTCATCACGGTAGGCACGTTCTCGTTCGTGGAAGGAGAAGACGAGGCGGCGGTCATCCGCGGAGCCTTCCGCGAGATAGTACCCTACGATGCGGCCGATATCCGGAACCAGCGGGACGGCCACGAGCTGTTCCGCCCACATGGAACGTCGACCGCTAGGTACGCCTACATCGATGGGGACGTCCCAGCTCGTTTCGACGCCAGCCTCCCTGATCCGGGGCTTGACGAGGTAATCTCCAACCTTCAAGTCGGTCGGAAAGGCCCACCTAAGGGCCCCGAGGCCCTTCAGGAGCCTCTTGCCGTTCTTGATTGATGGTCGCTCCACGGCAAGGATGGGGTGCTCTTCTGTGACTTCCAGAGGATCGGGCTGCCCCGTGCAGACAATTCGGTAGAGGGGCCCGTCGTACCATCGATGTTCGAGGGCCTTGACTCGCCGATAGCGGCCCTTGTGGGTGAGGACCTTGTCACCGATACGTACCTGGTCAATCGCCACGACGCCGTGATCCGTGGACACGGGTGCTCCGGCGGGGAGGCAAATCCCGCAAGCGATGCACGTCTCCTCGCTAATCTCGGCCTTCCCGGTTTCCTGGCTAATCCAGATTACTTCGGTTCCCGTCCGTTGCGGCGGGCAGAACGTGATGCACTCGAGATGACAGCGCTTGGGCTGGCAGCGGTCCTTGAACACTACAGCGATGCGCACTGTCGCTACGATTGAAGCGTGGCTATTTAAACATACGACGGGGGGACACCGAAAGCGGAAATCGTTCGGTCGAACGGAGAACCTTTATCCCGAACCCGCCCATGCCAACGCTCGGTGTCGCGATGATTCCGGGCGGACGCGTGAACCCGCGGCAGATGAAACAGGCCATGAAACGCATGGGCATCGAGCAGGAAGAGCTCGACGGCGTCGAGGAGGTCATCATCCGGACCGCGGACAAAGAGTACGTGATCCGCAACCCGAACGTCTCGGCGATCACCGCCCAGGGCCAGAAGATCTGGCAGGTGATCGGGGAGCCCATCATCCGGCCTCGCGCGGACGCGGCGAAGAAGTCGGAGGACAAGGCGCCCACGATCCCCGAAGAGGACGTGAAACTCGTCGCGGAGAAGGCGGGCGTCTCCGAGGAAGAGGCCCGCGAGGCCCTCGAGGAATGCGGCGGCGAGCCCGCGGAAGCGATCATCCGCTTGATGAGCCGATGAGGTCGGAACGAGTCCGCGCCATCCTGGGCGTGTGGATGCCGATGGTCATCGGCCTCTGGATCATCGTCACGTCGGTGATCTTCTACTTCACGGCGAACCTGAGCCCGGACGGCGTGTTGCAACAGGATTACGAGTCGTGGCGCCTCGTCTGCTCCGGCGGCGTGTTCTTCGTGGGCGGCGTCATGATCCTCTCGACGTACGGACGCTACAAGAAAGCGAGGGAGGCGCAGGGGGAACCCGCACCGCCGGCGCCGCCCGCCCCGTGATGCGTTTCGAAGCTCGTCCGGGAATGGTTAAATAGCAAGGACTTGTTTGGAGCGCCGCTAGGCTTGACCGGGAGGCTGGGCGTCTCCTTTTAGACCCAAATCGTCCTCATGGGGCGGTGACAGTTGGGGGCGGCGCTCCAGTCTGGCGCTGGTCCGGATGCCGACGTTGAGGTTCTGTCCCGCGGGGCTGGAGGCGACGAGGGAGACAGCTGGAGAGCGGCCTCCCCCGCCCTGACCGTGGGGAACGGGTCAGGCACGGAAGTGAGCAGCCTCACCGCGGACTACCAACGCTCGCGGGGGTGCGGGACCGAGGACGCATTCGGGACACCCAGCGTCGGAGCTGAGCGTCCACCCCGATGGCCTAGCTCCCCTCTCCATCATCGTTCCATCAACTTCATCTGTTTCGTGTCGACCACGAGGGGCATGAGCCCGAAGCGCTCGACGATGATGTCGCAGAGGATCGCGTCCCGCACGTCATTGCGCCGCTCCTCGACGCGGTAGGCGGGCTCGTTCGTGGGGATCTGGAGTCCGAGCTTCATGAGTGCCCGACGCGCCTCCTCCCGCTCGTCCTTGGAGGCGGCGGACGCGTCCACGGTGCCCGGGAATCCCGCCTCGCGCATCTCCCGGAGGAAGACCGGGCGGCGAAAGAGCTTCTGGAGGGCCGCCACGGCGAGGCGAGTCTGGGAGGCCTCGTCGGGGAAGGCCTCGCGGCACCGCTCGCCGACCATCTCGTACAGGTTCGGATCCCGGTGGGCCGAGGCCATGTACACCTTGGCGGGCGGAATCTCCTTCTCCCGCAGCATGCCCACGTCGGCCAGGGCCTTCAGGTACCCGGTGACGAAGAGGCGGTGGAAGCTGTACCCGTCGGTCTCGAGCTGTTTAGTGAGGGCTCGGATGGAGCGCTCCTGATCCCGCACATATCGGATGACCAGGTCCTTCAGGTTCCCCTCGGGTACAAACACGCCTCTCGGACCCCCGCGGATATGGTAACAGACCGGATAACAAATAAACGTTTCACCCCGCCTTCCAGAGGAAACGTTGCTAACAGACCGAGTTCAAGAAACGTCATATCCCTCCATCTCCTGGAGTCCGACGTCATCTCCCACTCACTCCCCCTTATTTTTCGAAGGCGCGGACTCCCCCGCGGCTTTCGTGCGTGATAACCGCCTCGGAAAGGCTATAGACCGTCCGCAGGATGGGAATGGACTGCGATGGGGCAGGACGACCGTATCCGCACCTTCATCCATGGTTTTGACGAGAAGCTCGGCGGAGGCATCCCCGTCGGGATGGTCGTCCTCCTCGCGGGCGAACCGGGGACGATGAAGTCCACGATCGCCTTCAATATCCTCTACCAGAATGCCCTGAAGGAGGGCCGCCCGGGCACCTACATCTCCCTGGAGCAGGGGCGCGACAACTTCACCCGCCACCTGATCGGCATGAGCCTGAGCCCCAAGGACGTCGAGGCGAAGGTCAGCATCGTGGACCTCGGCATGATTCGCCGCAACCTGGACGACATGGCCCAGCGCACGTGGATCGAGATCTTCAAGATGTACGCGGCGAACCTGAAGCGGTCCTTGAACTACGAGGTCCTCGTGGTGGACTCCCTGCCCGTGCTCGAGCTGATGGCCCGCTTCGAGACCCCGCGGGAGGAACTCTTCCAGCTCTTCGAGTGGCTGCGGGACCTCAAGGCCACGACAATCCTGATCTCGGAGATGAAGGCCGGGAGCGAGGATTTCGGCAAGTACGGCGAGGAGTTCCTCAGCGACGGGATCATCCACCTGAAGATGGAGCGGGTGGACGACGCGAACATCCAGCGCCGCATCCGATGCGTGAAGATGCGCGGGACGAGCCACTCGCCGAACTACTACACCCTGATCTTCCAGAACGGGATTCTGCAGGCGACGCGGATCCTCGCGGAGTAGGGAGCCCGCCATCAGGGCCCAGACGGAGGACGACCGGGCGCCATTCGGGCCAAAAGACTAATGTGCAGAGGGGCGAATCCCCACCGGTCAAGGCGCTGGGCCCCGCCTCGCGGGCCCAGCGCCTGCGAAGGAGGAACGGCGGCACGGCCCTTCGTGTGTGGCGCATCGTGGCGGTGCTGGCCCTTGCCGGCCTTCTTGCCTTCCAGATTCCGATGCGCGCGTCCTCTCCGACTCCTGCCCCCGACGCTCTGCCCGCGGCGGCCCTCCTCACCTTCCGCACGGACGCGAGCGCGGACGAAATCGCCGTCGCGGGCGCTCGGCTGCTCGAACCCTACGGAGCCTTCTCCGTCGCCCGAGGACCGCCCTCGGCCCTCGCTGAGCTCACGGGCCTGGGGCGGTACGCGGTCCCCATGTCGAGCGCCTCCTCTCTCCATCTGCTCTCGGGGGACGTGGACGTCCGCAGGCTGGCGACCTCCGTCCTTCCGTCGTGGACCGTCGACGGGAACGGCCAGGCCGCGGCGGTCGTGCACTTCTACGCGCCCATCAAGCAGAGCTGGCAGACCGCCCTCGAGGCCCGCGGCGTGACCGTGCTCCGTTACCTTCCCACGGATGCATATCTCGTCCGCGGAGCTACCGCGGCTCTGGATAGGCTGCGTGTGCTGCCCTTCGTGGACTTCGTCGGTCCGTACGAGTCCTCCTGGAAAGTGCGGCCCGGAATGCCCACGGATGGACGAGTCCTCGACGTCCGAATCGTGGTCCTCCCGGGAGAATCACCGGAGGCGGTGGAGGCGTGGCTCGCCCACAAGGGCGTCCCGCCCAAGGCCCGCTCCGCCACGGCGGCGGGGATCGACGGCGTCTTCGGCTCCGGGGATTTCCGTTGGGTCCGGGCCCGCCTGGACTCCCGTCTCCTCGAAGAGATCGCGGCGCTCCCTCAGGTGGAGTTCATCGATCCCGTCTACCTTCCGCACCCGTTCAACGCGGAGACGGACTGGGTGATCCAGACGAACCGCCTCCTGGGGAACCAGTCTGGCGACTACCGCTACTGGTGGACCGGGCTCAACGGCCGCGGCCAGGTCGTCGGCATCGCGGACACGGGCCTGGACTTCGACGGGGGCCAGTTCCGCAACTCCCTCGCCTCGATCACCACGGGGGACCTCTACAACGTCACGGATCCCGCGCGCCGCAAGGTCGTGCGGTACCTGGACATGGGCGTGCTCACGGGACAGCTCACGTGGCCCGGGGGCGGCGGCCTCTGGGATCCCTACTCCGCGGCGGACTGCGCCTACAACGGCGCGTCGAACGGCCACGGGACCGCCGTGGCCTCGACCCTCGCGGGGAACGATTTGGGAATCGGCACATCGCCGAACGACGGGAACGCCCTCGTCGCGAAGATCTACATGCAGGACGTGGGCGGTCTCGCCCAGGGCGCCACCTGCGGCACGAGCACGGAAGGGCTCGTCTACCTCCCGGAGGACTACCAGGACATCTTCGGCTTGCCCGGGCTCGTGTACAACGATCCCCTCGCGCCCGTGCGGATCCACAGCGACAGCTGGGGCGCGGACACGAATGAGTACGACGTGCAGGCGCGCCAGGTGGACGCCTTCGTCTGGAGCCATCCGGACCTGACGATCTTCTTCGCGGCGGGGAACAAGGGGCCGACCTCCGGGACCGTGGGGACGCCGGGGACCGCGAAGAACATCGTGACCGTGGGCGGGACCCTCAACCCGGACAACACCTTGCCCGGGAGCCAGAACGACCTCGCGTCCTTCAGCGGCCGCGGTCCCACCACGGACGGACGGATCAAGCCGACGATCCTCACGATCGCGGATGGCGACTCGGCGACCTCCGACGGGAACCCCTGGGATGGCGTCACGACGACGGCGGACCATGCGTGGGCGGGGACGAGCTACGCGACGCCCGCCGCGGCCGCGGCGGCCGCCATCATCCGGCAATACCTCACCGAGGGCTGGTATCCCACGGCCTCCCCCGTCCCGGGGAACGGCTTCGACCCGAGCGCGGCCCTGATCCGCGCGATGCTCATCGCCTCGGGCGTGCAGATCACGGGCAGCGGCACGACCGGGGAGACGATCTGGCCCAACAACGACCAGGGCTTCGGCCGCGTCCTCCAGGGGTCCCAGATCCACCCCCTCCTCCGCCATCAGCCGCGCGCCGCCCAGCACGACCCGCCGGCCGTCGACGGTTCCCGTCACGCCCTTGCCGACGGGAGAATCGAAGTCCTCCGCCTCCGACAGCGCAAGGCCTCGCTCCGTC
>JBBSVS010000264.1:0-1632 GCA_038046665.1 Thermoplasmatota archaeon | reverse complement strand
TCGAAGGAGGCCTGGTACTCCGGGATGCCGTCGTGGTTCGCGTCCCGCACGTCCGTCGCGTGGATCGTCAGGTTGGCGGTCTCGGCATGGCCGTTGGAGTTCGCGTCGACGACCAGGAGGTCCATCGTCAGCCCCCTCGTCTCATCCATCGTGCCGTCCGCGTTCACATCGAGGGTCTCCGAGGCGACGAAGCGGGCCTCGACCCTCTCCGGGTATTGATCTTGGATCTCGTTCAGCACGAGGACGTCCAGGGTGGCGTAGGCGTGCTCCTCTGGGACGCCGTCCGAGTTCGCGTCCACAGTAGCCTCGGCCTGCAGGTGCAGCGTGGCCTTCTCGTAGATGCCGTTAGAGTCGTCATCGTAGGCCTCGAAGGTCCCGTCGATGGTCGCGTTCATCTCCGGGTGCCCGTCTTGGTCAAGGTCCCGCCAGGACGCCGCGTGGACCGTCATCTGTGCGAGCTCAGGGTTCCCGTCATCGTTCGAGTCCGTCGCGAGCCCCGTCACCTCGAGGGCCTTGCGGACCTCCAGGATGCCGTCGCTCGTAGGGTCCGCGCGGGCGTACAGGTAGAGTCGCCAGGAGGCCCGCTCCGCGTTCCCGTTCGAGTTCGCATCGTTGCGGTCGAAGGAAGCGTCAATCCCGCGAGCCAGTTCCGGCCGGCCGTCAAGGTCGCGGTCCAGGGTCTCATAGGCGGTGATCGCCGCCGTCGCGGTCTCGTTCAGGCCGTCACGGTTCGTATCGACCGTGTGGGCGCCGAGCTCGAGGACGCCTTCGTACTCGTGCTTCCCGCCATCCTGGAGATCGTAGGTCTGGTACACACGCAGGGTGACGTCCGCAGAGTTCGCCGTCTCGTTGTATAGGTCGTGCACGAGGGCGAGGTCCGCGGTCACAGTCCGGACGAACTCCGCGTTGCCGTTCCCATTGCGGTCGAACCGCTGCTCGCCGGCGAAGGTCACTCGAAGGGATTCGATCTGCTTGTCCTCGTCCGGGTCCTGGAGGCTCAGGGTCCAGACCGCGTTGGCCTCGTACTCGTACGTGCCGTTGATCGGGGCCGCATAGGCCTCGACCCCCTGACGGCCCTCCAGGGAATCGAAGCCGCCGCTCGAATCGATGTCCCAGGCCTGGATGTCCCGGGCCACGGTCGCTCCCGAGAGGGCCTTGCCCGTCTCATCCTTCTCGAAGACGCAGGTCCCGAGCTCGCGGACGCGGACGTACTCCGGGTGGCCGTCATGGTTCGCGTCGGTCGAGGCAATCTCCTTGGACCAGGTGCAGCCCGCCTCGTTCATGTCGGGCTTGACGAACCGCTCCAGGTCCGGAGCTCCGCTCAGGTTTCCCGCGTCGCGCGGGAGGACGCCGAGGCCGAAGGCATTGAGCGGGTCGAGCGTGAGGTTCTCGCGGGTCTCGTTGAGCTCCTGCAGAGCGGGGCCGGGAGAGCCGAGGAGGTCGGGATTCCGGTCCGCCGCGCTCGCGGGGACCGTCGCCGCGTCCGCGGGAGCCTCCGTGGGCGGGGCGGTCTTCGCCGTGACCACGGGGGGCGCCGGCGTGGCGGCGGGCGCTCGCGCGGAGGCGAGCATCACGCGGCCTTGCTGGGCGTCGTTCACGCTCTGTACCTGGAGGGAGGAGCCCGTGGAGGCG
>JBBSVS010000263.1:0-2896 GCA_038046665.1 Thermoplasmatota archaeon | reverse complement strand
ATCGTCGCGCTCCACGTCGAGGCTCTTCTCCTTCCCTTCGAGGATCTGGGCACGCGTCTCCAAGGCGCGATTCTCTTCTTCGATCTTGATCTCACGCGTGCGGATCTTCTCTTCGCGGTCTAGGACGTCCAGGGCCTTCTTCTGCAGGAACCGCATGTTCTTGGAGACCTCCGCCTGCATCGCCTCGGCCTGGGTCTTCATCTTGTCCGCCTCCGCTTTGATTGCGTCGGCCTCCTTTCGCGCGGACGCGGCGACGCGGTGCTCCTCCCCGATCTTCTCGGCGAGGGTCGCGTGGTCCTTCTTCATCTTCTCGAGGGACGCCATGCCCCCCATGAGTTCCTTGCTCCGCTAGACGAGGGCCGCCTCTCGCTGGGCGAACTCGGCCTCCCGTGAGGCGAAGCCCTTCTCCTTGGCCTGGATGGACGCCTCTTTGCGGGCCAGGTCCTCCATGAGGTTGTCCGCGCGCTGCAGCTCCGTGGTGAGTTGCTGGTCCCGATTCGCGATCTCCTCGAGCTTGGCCTCGATGGCCGCGTGCCGGGCGTCGTCCTCGGCGCGACGGCGTTCCGTCTCCGCGGCGAGAGTGGCCAGGCGGGAGGCCTCCTGGTCGAGGGTCGCCTTGCGGCTCCTGAGCTCGTCTGCGGCGGCGGTGCTGGCCTGCTCCGCAACGGAGAGCTTGCCCTGTCGAGACTCCAGCTCGCGGATGCGGGCCGCGAGCTCGTTCTCGCGGGCGGCGATCTTCTGGGAGAGTTCCGTGAACTGGGCCATCTGGGCCTGGAGGTCCCGCTCCGCTTTCTCCGCCTCCGCGCGACGGGCCTCGAGCTGGGCCTGGCGGGCCGCGAGCTCCTCGCCCTGGCGCTTCGCCGCCTTCTCCGCCTCCGAGGCCACGAAGGCGCGGCGCTGGGATTCCTCGATGAGCCGCTCCGCCTGTTGCGTCTGCTCCGCGGCGGCGTCGCGGGTGGCCTCGAGCTGCTTGAGCTCGTCGCTGCGGTGGGCGGACCAAGCGGCCCGCTCGGACTCGAAGGCTTGGCGGGACTTCAGCAGTTCCTCTTCCATGCTCTTGAGCTCGGTGTAGCGCTTCTCCGAGCGGCTCAAGGATCCGGCCGCGTCCGCTTCCTTCGCGGCGAGGGCCTTGGCGTGCGCGTCGAGGCGGGACCGCTCGAGCTGGAGCTGGGCCGTCGTCGCGTTCAGGCTCCGCTCCCGGTGGTCGAGCTCTTCCATGCGCTTGGTGATCTCGGATTGCCGGGTCTCCGCGCTCGCGGCGAGCTGGGCCTCCTGGGACTTCAGGGTGGCCTGGAGGTCCTCCCACTCCTGCCGCTTCGCGGCCGCCTCGGCCTCGAACCTCTGGACCGTCTGGTCGAACTGCACGGACCTCGCGCTCAGGTCCTTCCCTCGCTGGACGAGGGTCTCCGCTTGGGTCTGCATCTCCGCGGCGTGGGCCTGGAGCTGCCGGTCCCGGGATTCGATTTCCCGGATGCGGGACTCCAGGTCCTGCTCCTCGGATCGGAGTTCGCCCTCACGAGCGTTGAGGGCCTTCTCCCGCGCGGCCATCTCCTGGGCCTTGGCCCCGAGCTTCTCCTGGAGGGCCGCGGACTCGCGCTCCAGGCGATCCCTCTCGGACCGCAGGTCCGCCTCTTTCGCGGCGAGGGACTCGTGCATCGCATCGGCTTCATCCCGCAGGTGGTTCGCCTCCGCTTCCTGTCGCTCCTTGGTCTGCGCGAGGTCGAGTTGCTTCGCGTCGATCTGCTGTGCGAGGGACTGCAGGTCGGAGCGCTCCCGGGCGATCCGGTCCCCTTCCTGCCGAAGGGAATCCTGCATGCTGGTGAGCTTCATCTCGCGACCCTCCAGGTCCGCGAGCTTCGCGTCGAGGGACTGGGCCCGCTTGGCGAGATCCTCGTCCTTTTCCTGGAGCCGTTGGGCCTTCGTGACCTGTTCCCGCTCGACCTGGGCTTTCCGGCCCGCCAGGTCCGCTTCGGCGGCGGCGAGGGTCTCCGTCCGCTTCTGGAGTTCGATGGAGAAGTTCGCCGCATCCTCGCGGACGCTGCGCTCCCTCGATTCGACCTCCATGGCCCGCTCCTCGAGTTCCCTGTGGAGCCGCTCCGACTCCGCCTTGAGCGCGTTGGCGGTCTTCAGCGTCTCGTCGGCGGTCCGCTCCCGCTTCGCGATCTCGTCCTCGTTGCGGGCGACCCATTCCACATCGGCGCTGACCTTGGCTTCCCGCTCCTCGAGTTCGGTCTCGCGCTGCTCGACGCGGAGCATGCGCCCCGCCCAGGATTCGCGCACCTCCGCCATCTCGGCCTCGAAGGACTCGCGCTGCTCCTTGAGGAGGGCCTGCTCGGATTCCAGGGTGGCCTGCCAGGTCCGGAGTTCCTCGGCCTTGCGGGCCTCCTCGTCCCGGCCCTTCGCGGCCTTGGCCTCGAGGTCCTTGCCCCTCGACGCGAGCTCGGACTTCTTCGCCTCGAGCTCGGCGCGGGCCTTGTCGATCTTCGAGCTCTCGATCTCGAGGGTCTCCTCCCGGTCCGCCAAGTCGGCGAGGCTGCGGGCGTTCTCCTCCGCTTGGGCCCGCACGGCCGCCTCCTTCTCCATGAGGGATTGCTCGCGGGCCTCGAGCTCGATGTCCTTGGAGGCGATCCAGTGGCTCTTGTCCGCCCGCATCGCCTCGAAGTCCTCCTTCTCGCGCGCGAGTTTGAGCTCTTGCTCGCCGAGGGACCGGCCCTGCGCGTTCAGCTCGTCGCGGCGCGACTCCATCTCGTTGTTGAAGGAAGCGACCTTGGATTCGAGCTCCCTCCGCTCCGCCTCGACGGCCGCGCGCGCCTCGGTCAGGAGGGCGCGGTCCTGCCCGATGGCGTCTTCCTTGTCCTTCACGGCCTCCATCCGCTGCTGGATTTCGAGGGCCTTC
>JBBSVS010000262.1:0-1688 GCA_038046665.1 Thermoplasmatota archaeon | reverse complement strand
ACCTGTTCCTTGGTCAGGCCCGCCACGCCCAGGGTCTTCCGGCGGGAGGTACGACCCGCGAGGATCTGGACCGACGGGATGGGGATCTGCAACCGACCGGCCATGAACCGCACGAGCTCCTCGTTGGCCGCGCCTCCTTGGGCCTTGGCTCCCACGCGAACCTGTACCGCGTTCCTCCAAGGGTCGATGCCGCGCACCTCCGACCGGGGCGCGTTCGGGGTGACGACCACATCGAGAAGCACGCCGCGCGGGGACTTGCGTACCGCGGACTCCGCCATCGCCGCCCCTCACCAACGGACGCCGCGCCATAAGGGTTGTGCCCGCGCGTGCCCTCCATCGACGCCATCATATAGCCACGCCCGGATACTCGGCACGTGCCGGGAGAGGACGAGGTCAATTTCGAGCGGGTCACGAAGGTCTACCGGGAGGAGACCGGGAAGAAGACCCTCTCGAACCTCGAGGCGGACTTCTACGACAAGCTCGCTGCATACCTCGCGCGCCTCAAGGAAGCGGCCCAGCGGGAGGCCAAGGCCGATCCGAACTCGCCGAAGACGGTCATGGTCCAGGACGAGCTGCGCAAGGTCCGCAAGAAGCGGGACCAGATCTTCACCTACCGCGAGAGGAAGCTCGCGCTGCTGGCGTCCACGAAGGCGAGCGGCGGCGAGATCGAGGTGATGAACCTCCCCACGCAGGAGCGCGCCCTGTTCGAGAACATGGTGGTCGTCCTGGTGAGGGCCCGCGCGGAGGCCTTCGGCGGCTCGCCCTTCGGGGCGGAGCCCGGCCCGGGCGAAGCGGCCGCATCGAAGTCCGCTCGCACGCCTCCCATCGCGGGGAAAGAAGCCACGGAGTCCATGAAGGTGGTCCGCTCCGAGGAGACGAAGAAGGCCCGCGTGGCCCCGAGCCTGAAGGACCACATCTTGGTCCACGTGCTCGAGGACCTGCCGCCCTTCGCGGGCCTCGACACCACATACCACCTGAAGAAGGAGGACGTGGTCACGCTCCCCAAGACGATCGCGCAGATCCTCGTGGACCGCGGAAAGGCGCGCATCGTCCAGATGTCCGGAGTCTCCGCATGAGCAAGGCCGCGGACGGATTCCGATGGACGAGGCGCGGCTCCCTCTTCCTAGAGGCGGGAATCCTCCTGGGCATCGTACCGGGAGGCGCGGGGCTCACGTATTGAGTCTCCGGACCCGCCACGGCCGTCCTCGTCGTCCTCGAAGGCCTCCTGTGAATCCCGATTTTTCTCCTGGGAGACGCCTACGCTCGCCGGCGTAGGCGGGAACGGAAGGACACGGAGGCCCTCGAAGGCCGCATCCGCGAGCTACCCAACGGTCTCGAGACAAGGATTAAATAGCTCCACCGCGTAGGGAAGAAGGCTCTCCGAGACACTTGGGCTCTGCGTTCACGTTTGCATCCCGTTTTGCGTCCGGAGACGATGTGCACCCCTGACGCTCGCGGGACGTCTGGAGGGGAAGAGGTAGAGGCCGCGGGAGGAGCTCCGCTCCGATGGTACCGCGTCCGCTGATACCGATCATATGCATCCTGGACGTGTGCTAAGCCGACAGGTCAGTGGCTAATGCGCTGTCTGGGGAATGGCTCGGCTCGGGCGCCGACGAAGGACGTGCCAAGCTGCGAAATGCGTCGGGTAGGCGCAAGGAACCTGTGATCCGACGATCTCCGAATGGGAC
>JBBSVS010000261.1:0-1631 GCA_038046665.1 Thermoplasmatota archaeon | reverse complement strand
CCCCTTCCTCGGCAAGACCCATTGCGATGGCGCGCTCCCCCATCCGCCCGGTAACAGCTCCCGCCTCAGACGCGGCTCCGCAGGATTGCGAGGAGGATCGCGGAGAAGGCCACGATGCCCACGAGGGCCTCCGCGGTGTGGGCCGCGAGGAGATCCCACGCGCCAAACTCGAAGAGGACCCCTTCCGCGATCGCCCCGAACGTGACTAGGCCGAATCCCAACGCGAGGAGGAGGTAGGTCCACCGGTTCCGAGGCGAGAGGAGGCCGAGCCGGAGGCTCCACAGGCTTGAGAGGCCGCCCACCGCGACGACCCCGAGCCGCATGGCCACGAGGGCGTCGTGGACATTCATGGCGCCACCCGGGCGCGGCGAAGCGCCCACCGCCACCGGGCGTTCATCCACACGGCAAAGAGAGCGAGGACCGCGAGGTGCAGGGCCTCGTTCACCTCGGTCCAGCTCGCGGGGGCGGCCACCTCGAGGAGCTCCGTGGCCATCCAGCCCGACACGAAGACAGAGAAGGCCGCGCCGAAGTCAACGGCCTCCCCTCGATGGCCACGGCCCAGTCCTGCGAGCCGAAGGAGGAAGATCGCGAGGGTTGCCGCGAGGCTTGCGATCGCGACGGAGTGGAAGACCACGTTCACGGCCATGCTCAAGGCCGCCTCTCGGAGGCTCCAATAGGCGACGGCGAAGGCAAGGATGAGGACCGCGGAGAGGGCTTCCATGCTTTCGACCGCATCCTCCTGGACGGAGAGGGCCTCCGCCAAATGGAAGATCCCGTGGACCAAGAACGCGGCGGCCAGGAGGAGGACGAGCACGACAAAGGAGGCTCGCGACCCCCTCAATCGGATCGCGAAGTAGATCGGCGGGATCCCCGCTGCCAGGACGGCGAAGGCGCTCAGGAGCGCCCAGAGGTTCAACCTCTCACCTTCCTGGGCCGCAGAAGGAGGGCGATCGTCCCCAGACCCGCGAAGACGAAGACGGACTCGATGAAACGGACCGTCATCAGGTCCCAGGACAGGATCTCGAATAGGACGCCCTCCAGGAAGGATCCGATCGCCATGAGGGCGAAGCCCACGCTCAGCCCGAGCATCAGGCGCTCCCCGCTTCGCCGGTAGGCGAGGAAGGCCAGGGCCGCGATCGTCATCCCAAGGAGGAGGACGACGACCTTCGCCGCGGCGAGGAAGAGGTGCTCGAAGGCCATCAGAGCTCCTCCGTGAAGGAATGGAACAGCCGGAAGGCCTTCTGGACCGCATCGAGGTTGGGAGTGGCGTGGATCACAAGCTCCCCCGCGTGGAAGGTCACGGTCACTTCCCGAAATGTCGCTCGGTACATCTGGTACGTCTTCCCGTCGGGCGTGAGGACGGTCCGGGCCACGACGAGAAGGCCATCCTTCTCGAGCTCATGGATGTGGCGGTAGGCGGACGAGCTCGCGATCCCCTCCTGGCGGATCAGCTCCATCACGGACACCGTTCGGTAGGCGGTCGCCGCGAGGATGCGAGCGCTGGACTCGTCGGCCAAGGCCCTCAACAGGGCTTGCTGGAGCGGCCGGTCCTTGATGAGCATGGGGGTTCATTCCCAGGTCTGGGAGCCAGCCCTGGGAATTGTCGTGGCGCTTTATACCATTCGAGCCTC
>JBBSVS010000260.1:0-5083 GCA_038046665.1 Thermoplasmatota archaeon | reverse complement strand
CAGGCGAATCGCCACCGCGGCGAGGACGATCGCCGCGAGGGCGAGGGACGTGGACCTCCTCACCCGGCTGCCAAACGACCCCGGCTACTTGAGGGTTATCCTGTGCGCGCGCGGGCGGCGGGAAGTCGCAAAGTATTTCTCACCCCGCCTTTTTGCCCGTCCGAATGTCCGAGCGTTGCCCCCGCTGCTACGCCGAGTTGTCCGAGGATTCGACGTGGATCTGCCCGACGTGCGGGTACACGCTGCGCACGCCGATGGTCACCAAGGTGGGTATCTTCTTCATGCTCGTGGGCCTGCTCCTTCTCGGGGCCTACGTGATGGGACCGGACGCGATCGGCCTCATGTCGGGCGCGATCCCCACGGACCTCGCGCGCCTCATGGTGGAGAACTTCGCCCTGATGGTCGCCGGAACCTTCGCCTTAGGGATGTTCCTCACCGCGGTGGGCGCACTCGTGGTCCGGCGTGCCCGGACGCACGCGGCCTCGGCCTAGAAGAAATCGTCCAGCTTCAGGTCCTGCGTCTTGTCGCTCGTGAAGAGGGATGCGATCGCCTCTTCGATCAGGTCGATCCTCTGCCGGAGGTAGTTGGACACCTCGAACTGGGCGCTGATCTTCTTCGAGATCGCCAGGTACTTCTTCACGGAGCTCTCGTGGACCGTCAGGGTGAGATTCCCCCCGCACTCCAGGCATCGCCCGCGAAGGGGGATGCGGCGGTACTTCTCCCCGCACTTCGTGCAGCGCACCTGCTGGCTCGAGAACGCCTTGAGATTCCCGATCAGGTCGGGCAGGAAATGGTGCACCACGATCCGCGCGACCACGTCGTTCGGGTCGACCGCGCGGATCTTCAACGCCAGGTCGAGCTGGGCGTCGATCTTCTCGACCATGGAGCCCTCGCCGTAGGCTGAGGCCAGGGGCCCGGCGGAGATGTCCGTGGTCTCGTGGGTGTAGGCGAAACCCTCGTACTGCAGCACGCTGCCGATCCTCTTGCTGACCGTGTCCACCTGGGGCTCGATCTCCTTTGGGTGGGCGAAGCGGAGGGCGGCCTCGTAGAGGGCCACCGGGTACGCGGGCGGGAGGTCCAGATTGTGGGCCTCCTTGTCGATCTCGTTCGGGTCGATGCGAGTCATGAGGACGAGGGGCGCGTCCATGAGCCCGCCCCGCTTGTCCGGGAGGAAGGACCGCGAGAAATTGATCAGGCTGTCCAGGAGGAGGATGAGGGAGTCCTCGTCCCCGTCGCAGTTTCGCCGGCGCGCGGCGATCAAGTAGGGATGTGCGAAGCAGGCTTGGGCCCGCGTGAAGCCGACGATTCGCGCGAGGACGCCCGCGCTCGTGTGCGGGGCCAGCGTGACGACGAGCTGCCCGAGGAGGTCCTCCGGCGAGGAGGCGTTGTAGAAGCGCGGGAGGCCGTAGAGCTTCTCCAGGAGATCGTCGACGAAGCGCGCCACCTGGACGAGGTACTTCCCGCAGGATTCCGCGATGAGGACGTCCTGGGTCCTGAGTTCGAGGACTTGGTCGTCGCGCTCGAGCGGAAGGCCGCGCATGTCCTTCGCGTAGCCGAGGCGCCTCGCGATCTCCGCGGAGATGCCCGCCTCGCGCGGGATGAAGTGGGTGAGGGGCAGGTTCGTCATGTCGTACCGGGTCGTGCCGTCCTTGAAGACGAAGATCTCGTGCTTCGCGCGGAGGATGCCCTTCTCCAGCGGCTCCGGCGTCTTCGTGCGGGAGATCATCCCCTGGACCGCCTTGATCTCCGGGGCCTTGGCCTCGCCGAGGCGTTCGAGGGCCTGGCGCAGCACCTCCGGGAGCGGGATGCGCTGCCGCGCCGGGCCGTTCCGGGGGACCGTGTGGCCCCCGCAGGAGCAACGCGGGAGGAACCACCGCTTCCCGCACTTCTGGCAGACACGGAGGCCGACCTCCACCTCGATTGTCTCCTTCCGGACCGCCTCGGACAGGAGCCGCTGCGGGCCGCCCTCGTGGCCGATGGGGAAGAGGGAATGGGGCGCGGGCTGCATCTTCCGGGGGGCTGCCTTCTCCGGGCGGGCCATCCGCGCTCCGATGCGCGTGGGCCCCCGGGCCTTCACCGGGAATCCGGCGAGGGACGAGACGAAGGCGAGCGGGTCCTCCGTCTCCGGACCGGGTCGAGCGATGAGCTTTCCCTCTCGCGCCTCGATGCCGAGGCACGCGAGGAACGCGTCCGTGTGTCGCTCGAGGGTCACCTCGGTCCCGCGGACCCAGAACGGGGTGCCGAGCCGCACGAGGAACTCCCGCATGTCCTCGTCCCCGGGGAGCACGAGCTTCCCGTCGGCGAGGGAGCCGTGGGCGGAGACGAAGTCGCGCAGCCGCCTCAGCTCCTCCGCGGTCATGTCGTGCCAGAAGAGGTTGAGGCGGGGGTGCAGCGGCACGCCGAGGGTGCGGGACCACTCGAGGGCCTGGGCCGGGCTCGCCTCCTCCCAGTTCGGCGGGAGAACGCCAAGCTTCTCTCGCAAGAGCTGGCCATACCACTCGAGGGAGAAGGCCCCGGGCATGAGCACATGGTTGTTCTCGAGGAACTCGCCGAAGGGCACGAGGATCTCGCCCAGATCCGCGATGACCCGGACCTCGGGCGCGAGCCGCTTCGCCATCGCGGCGTCCGTGACCTCGAGGAAGTCTCCGGACTTCAGGACCACGAGGGGCCCCTCGATCCGGTCGCATGGGGTGACGGCCCCCGCCTTCCCGGGCCGCTCCGTCTTGATCTGCGTGCCCACCGCGATGAAGTCGCCGAGGATGTGCATCGTGGCTGGATGCAGTGCGAGGGCCGCGAGGCCCGTGGCCCGCGTGCGCCCGTACCGGAGCCGCAGCCCGCCGGGGCGGCTCGGGTGGCAGAGCACAGGCCGTCCGGCGACGATGTTCTGGATGAACTTCTCGCTCGGCTCCACGCCGACGTCGTCCTTCGTGTCCTCCGGGCGGCCCGCCTTCCCCGTGAGGTATTCCGTGATGAACTCCCAGCCGTCGATCCCGAGCTTCTTCACGTGCTTCTGGATCTTGGGCGCCTTCAGGCACAGCCCATCGGCGATGACGAGGCACGCGCCGCCGCGGATGCGGTTAGTCTCGATGCGTGGCAGATCCCGGTACCCGCTGATCTCCGCCTCCTCCGTCCCTTCGCCGTTCAGTCCCACGGGGCAGTTGGACACGATGAGGGCGATCTCATCGTCCGTCGGCGTGTACTGGAGGTGCTGGGCCTGCTTGTAGAGTGGGATCTCCTCCTTGAAGCGCTCGACTTCTTCTCGCGTGGGCTGGTACCGCCCGAGGCCGAGTTCCCGGCGCACGATGTCTGCGATGAGGACGCTCAGGGCCTGCCCGGTCCCGCCCGCGGACCGGATGGGCCCGGCGTAATACAGGTCCACGTAGGACGAGCCGTCGCGGTTCCGTTTGATCTTCACGCCTGCGAGGCCTTCGAGCGGGGCCACGAGGATGCCTTCCGTCAGGATGGCGAGGCCCACGCGCACGGCCCGCTCCACCGCCTTCTCCTTGCTCGGGGCCGGCCGCTGGGCCATCTCCTTGGCCACGAGGATTGCGAGCTCTTCCCGGTCGTGCTTCTTCGCGAGCTCGCGGATGCGGCGCGCGACGCCCTCCACGTCGTACACGTGGAGGAGCCGCTCCACGCGGGATGCCAGGTCCTCCGTCAGCGGGATCTCCACGTCGAGCTCCTGGTCGAATCCCTTGGCCCGGGCCGCGCGGGCCACGCGATAGGTGGTCTCCACCCCGTCCCGGAGCCGCTGGAAGTACTCCTTGACGTCCTCGGACGCAACGGGGGAACTCATTCAAACCCTTCAAGAAAGAAGTGCGGGCGGCCGTATCCGATGAGTTGCGTATATCGTTTTTGTCTCGCGAATCGACACGCGCCGTGCAACGCCGAGCAAGGTTTATTCCCAACGGACGTCTGCAACGCAACGATGCTCGACGTGAAGGACCCGAACGCGTTCCGCAAAGAGGTCCTCGATTCGGACGAGCCCACGGTCGCGCTCTTCTGGGCGACGTGGTGTCCCTTCTGCCGCAAGTTCAAGCCCGAGTTCGACAAGCTCGCGTCCGCGAAGCCGTGGCGCTTCGCGAGCGTGTACCTAGACGACGAATCGAACCCGCTCTGGGACGACTACGCGGTGGATGTCGTGCCCACCCTCGCGCTGTTCCGCGGCGGCAAGCTCCTGGTGCGGGAGGACGGCATCCTGGGCTACGGCCTCGACCGGCGCATGGTCGACGACTTCGTCCAACGCATCTCCGGCGAGCTCTCCTGAAGGAAACGCTCTCAGCCCCGATTCTCAGGTCGGCACGTTTTTAACACATTTCCCTCGATGGAAAACTGTGCGAAAAGTGAAGAGCGGAATCTATGGACTCAACCCGCTCTTGGACGGTGGGTTCAACGAGAACTCGACTACCGTCGTGATCGGGCGATCGGGCGCGGGCAAGACGACGATCGCCACGCAGTTCATCCGCCGCGGTCTGCAGGAGGGCCAGGAGGGCGTCTTCGTCTCCCTGGACGAGAACAAGGAGCAGATCATCCGCGAGGCCGTCGAGATGGGCTGGTCCGACATCCTCGACTACCTGGACGACGAGCTGCTCGTCTTCATCGACGCGTCCGGGCGGGAGTTCTCCAACTTCATCCGCAAGGAATTGCCCGCCTTCGTCGCGGACTGGAAGGGCAGCAACGCGCGGATCGCAATCGACCCGCTCACCCCGGTCCTGTGGTCCACAAAGGACCTCTACGAGCAGCGCGACCTGATCGGCTTCATGTTCAAGCAGACCCGCAAGGTCGGCACGGTCCTCTGCACCCTGGAGGAGCACGGCCAGGCGGACCTCGCCGGCTCGGAGACGGTCATCCCGATGTACCTCGCGGACTGCGTCATCCATCTTCGGTTCGACCACAGCGACTCCAAGCACATGCGGCAGCTCCAGGTGATCAAGTGCCGCAACAGCCGCCACGACCAGGAACCCCATCCCTTCGAGATCCTCCGAGGGCTCGGCATCGTCCTCGAGGGCGTCGACCTCCACCATCCCGTGACCGCGAAGGCGCCCTCCCAGCTGCGCCAGCTCCTGCTCACCCGCGCGCTCCC
>JBBSVS010000259.1:0-1745 GCA_038046665.1 Thermoplasmatota archaeon | reverse complement strand
CCGCATCCACACCGGCCGCTCGGTGGGGGAGCTGTTCCACATGGATACGCCGGAGCGGGCCGAAGAGGTCTTGACGACCGTGCGCGGAACGGGGAGCCGCGGGGGGCGTTAGGAAGAAGAAGCGCCATGCTGAAGTGGGTCACGGGCATCCTCGTGGTCCAGGGGGAGGTGCGCGGATTCTGGCAGCAAAAGGGCTGGACGAACGACGGGCTCATCCACGTCGCCGCGATCATCGCGACCCCCGCCGCCAATTCCGTGGTCTCGTCGCCCGTGACGATCGGCGGGGTCGCCTTCTCGGATGCGCAGGGTATCTCCAGGGTGGAAGTGAGCACGGACGGCGGCGCGACCTGGTCCGAGGCCCAGCTGTACGATCCGAAGGACCCTAAGCTCACCTGGCGCCTCTGGACGTTCCGATGGACGCCGCCGGGAAGCGGAGCCTACCGGATCAAGGCTCGAGCCTACGACGGAGCGGGGAACCCGCAGGACCCGGCCCCCGCGCCGCCCTTCCCCAACGGTGCCTCCGGCTACGACGGGATCACGCTGTATGTAAGTGGCTGAGTCGGATCAGGCTGGCTTCGTCCCCTTCGCGCGCCCTGGAAGGCGCACGCCGAAGACGAGGAGCGCCAGGCCCACGACAGCCGTGATGGCCCCGATCCAGAGCCAGGTGGGATCGTTCGACATGAAGGAGCCCAGGAGGATCCCTGCCCCCTGCAGGGCCCAGACGGTACCCAGGAGCAGGACGACCACACCGACCACGACGACGAGGGTTCGCATGCGTGGTCGAACGGCGCGCGGGCTTTGAAGCTTCTCCCGAAACGGGAGGGGCTCAGCGCATCAGGTCGCGGTCCAGCGTCGTCTCGAGTCCCCAGTCGAACAGGAGGTAGAAGTGCTCCTCACCCGAGGGCGCCTGCAGCACGCCGACGAGCCAGGGGTCCGCCATGCCGACGGCCTGCCAGACCTCGAGGCGCTCGAAGTGCTTCAAGGACCCGCGCGCGCGGTGGACCGCCTCGGCGGGAAGGGCCTTCGCCCGGTTGAGCGGATGGCGCTTGAAGTTCCACACGCTCCAATCCGCCCACAAGGCGGACTTCTTCGGGATTTCCTTCGCCAGATCGGGGGACAACAGGGTGAGGTACTCCTTCCTCACGGACGCGAACACGTGGTCCTTGGAGACCACGGGGATCTCGATGAAGCCCCGCAGGCTTTCCTTGGTCCAGGCGTCGAAGAGGATTTCCGCGCGTCGACCCGCGATGCGCTGCGGGAGGCTCTGGAGGACCGTCTCCGTGTGCTTCCGGTCGGCCTCGAAGGTGCGGGCCATCTCCACATCGGAGCGGTAGACCTCGATCTTCTCTCGGGCCTCCCGCAACTCGTCCTGCCAGAGTCGCACGAGGTTGTCGTCGCTTTCCACTTCGTCGGACACGGATACCTGCGCAGCCTGCTCGAGGAACTGCTCCATCAACCGTGCGCTCAAAGTCTCGCCCCCGGTGATATCTCGGAGGCGACGGGCGACCCAACCACCTTGGCGACTCCAGCACGGGTCGTGTCTCTCGCTTCCCCTGAGGTACCAACCCCGGTTCGACTGATTAAACCCATAGTATCCGAGGTGGGGTTTTAAAACTTGAGGTTCTCCGAAGGCGCAGATTCAAGACGAAGGTGCGGGCGCGCGAGCGGGGGCGCCACAGGTATCTGTACCCGCTCGACCCATGGAGGCGCCGAGGTTTGCCATGGTCCAGAAGATCAGCGAGGTC
>JBBSVS010000258.1:0-5773 GCA_038046665.1 Thermoplasmatota archaeon | reverse complement strand
GCAGGGACGATCAGAGGATGGTGGAGAACCGGACGCTGTCCTTCGCCGCTTCCGGACGTCACGGCGGGTCCCTCATCTCCCTCCGGTCGCGCGGCCACGAGTATCTCGTCTCCACCTATCCGAGGCCCGGCTCCTTCTCTTGGTTCCGCCCCTTCTACGGAGGCATCCACCCGATGCTCTTCGAGGACGAATGGCCAGGGGACCTCCACAAGGAACGCTTCCGCCCCGGTCCGGCTCGACGGGGAACGTGGTCCGGCGTGGCCATGTCCGCGCGGACGAAGGTGTCCTCCCTCCCGAAGGGGATCGCGGTTCGCCTCAAGTACCTCACGCGACCCAGGAGCCCTCTCCTCGCCGTGGCCATGAGGGTACAGAACGGCACGAAGACGAGGCGCAAGCTCACCGGCGGCTTCTGGACCACCCTGGGATTGGACGGGAAGCCCTCCTGCGAGGTCGAGTTCGAACGCCTGCGTCCGCGTCACTGGCGCGCCGCACCGTGGACGGCCTGGACGTCCGCCGACGACGGGTTCGCGGTCTTCCGTGCGCCGGAATCTCCGCTCTCCGTTGCCGTGACCGCTGCGGAGCCGGGAAAGCTCGAGATCGCGGACCTGGGCCGGGACGGGAGGCATGGGATCGTGCAGCGGTCCTTCGACCTCGACCCTGGCGAGAGCGCCACCCTGCTTGCGACCCTCGCCCTCGTACCCGATGCGCAGGCCCGCGCCTACCGCGTCCTGAGGGGCCTCACGCCTGCCTCCTTCGAGGCCACGCGCCCCCGATGAGTTTCAGGCCCGATAGCGGCAGGAATACGTATAAGACGGGAAGGGATGGATGGCACGTTGGTACCCATGCCGTGGCGGGCGTGGCCGCTCTTCCTCGCCTACGAGGAGGACGACCTTCTCAACTCCCTGCTCTTCGGGAAGAAGAAGGAGCTCGAGGAGGGGCGGTCCTACGTCATCAAGGAGAAGAAGCCCGAGAAGGGTCTGGCCACCTTCCACCGCGTCATCGAGCAGGGCTTCCGCCCGATCTACGTGACGCGGCAGCATCCGAACCACGTGCAACGCGTCTACAAGGGCCGGGAGATCCGCGTCGTCTGGCTGTCCACGACGCTCGGGAAGGACTACGTGGACCCGCACAACCTGAACAGCCTGAGCAACATGCTCTCCAACTTCATGGCGGACGGCGAGCGGGCCGCGATCCTCCTGGACGGCCTGGAATACCTCATGATCAACAACGACTTCCCGCGGATCCTCCACTTCCTGGAGTTCCTGAACGAGCAGAACGCGATCCACAAGTCCATGCTCTTGTTGAGCCTGGACGAGCGGGCCTTCGACGAGAAGGAGCTGGCCCTCCTCGAGCGGAACACGGTCGCCCTCGACTGAGTCAACGGCTTTATAGCGGGCGCAGGCATCCGCACCTTCTCCATGTTTGAGATCCTTGACCGCGGAGGCTTAGGCCGCACGGGCGTGTGGACCCGCGGCGAGCGGGAGGTGCGCACACCCCTCATCCTCTACGTCCAACGTCCGTCCCATCCTGCGCCGCCCTATGCGGAGTCCCTCCTGGTCCAAGAGCGCACGGAGGACTCCCGACTTCAGATTCGGCTCAGTGGCAGTTACTTCTCCCCCACGCCCTCGGAGTCCGCCGAGGACCTCCCGCCGACGAAAGGACTCCCTTTCTCGGTCGCGGACCTCGAGGTCCCCCAATCGACCGTAGCCGGGGATCTGGCCGTGGTCACAAACGAAACCGACCTGCGAGCCGTCGCCGCTGGGGAACTCGTGTTCTTCGCGAACGGGCCGGAGTACCTTCGGTCTCCCCGCGCGTTCGTCTCCACCTTAGTCCAAGCGCGCGAGATCCTCGGGCCGTCCAAGCTCCTCGCGGTCACCGGCCTGGCCGTCCCCTCGAACCTTGCCGCACTCGTCTACGCGGGCGTCGACCTGATCGACTCGAGCCGCGTCGTCCTCGACAGCGCCCGCGGCATCTTCCACACCTCCGATGGCGCGCTCCCTGAAAAGGAGGCGGAGCGTGGAGCCTGCGCGTGCCCGGCCTGCGAGGCCGGGCAGGACCTGAGGGCTCACAACGAGCGGGCCCTGTACCGGGAGATGCTCCTCGTCCGGAACCATCTCGCCCACGGTCGGCTCCGGGAACTCGTGGAGCGAAGGCTCGCCAACGATCCGTGGAACACCGCGGTGGTCCGGCACTTCGACCTTCGCCACTTCGATGCGGTCGAGGCGTACACCCCCGTTGCGGGCGGAGAGATGCTCGCCTACTCGCACGAGTCCCTCACCCGTCCCGAGATCCTTCGCTTCCGCAGACGCATTCGCGAGCGGTACTCGAAGCCCTCCTCGGCCCGAGTCCTACTGCTCCTCCCGTGCTCGGCCCGCAAGCCCTACTCCCGGAGCCGCAGCCACCGCCGCTTTCGCGACGCGATCCTCGCCTCGAGGAACCCCTCCGCGGTCCACGAGGTGATCGTGACCTCGCCTCTCGGTGTCATCCCGCGGGAGCTCGAGCGCTTCTATCCCCCGCGTGCGTACGACATCCCCGTGACCGGGGATTGGAGCCGGGACGAGGCCACGATGGTCTCGGAAGATCTGCGGGCCTTCGTCGGGGCGAACCGCTACGACACGGTCGTGGCCCACCTCGGTGCCGAGGCCGCCATCGTTAAGGAGGCGCTCCCGGACGCGATCCTCACCGCGAAGGACCGGCCGACCTCCGTCGAATCGATCGCGTCCCTGACGATCGCGCTGAGCGCGGTTACCGTGTCCGTCGACCGCGTGCCGCGAGGGGAGCGGTTTGCCGAGGAGATGTCGAACATCGCCCGCTTCCAGTTCGGCGAAGCCGGCCTCGGCCTCGTCCGAGCCGCGAGCTTCCGTGGCCGCTTCCCGAACGTCCGTGTGATCCGCGACTGCACCCAGGTCGCGATGCACACGGACCGCGGCATGCTGTCCATCACCTTGGCGGGCGGCGAGGTCCTCTCGAAGGAGGACGCTTACTGGGTTGAGATTGAGGACTTTCTGCCGAAGGGAAACGTGTTTGCCATTGGTGTGGCCGACGCCGCGCGCGAAATCCGGCCTGGCGACGAGGTCGTCGTCCGTCACGGCGGCGAGGTGCGCGCGGTTGGGACTGCGCGGCTCGGCTGGCGCGAGATGGTGGACCTGCAGCGGGGCGAGGCGGTTCATGTCCGCCACGTCCGGGAGCCAGCTCCATAGCACTTTATGGGGAGACCGGGCCATCGGCGCACGGATGGCGCTCCTCCCGGACCTCGCTGCGGCCGCCCTCTACGGCGTCGCGGTCTTCCTCGTAGTCCTGGGCTTTCTCGTGGTCTTCGTGGAAACGGTTTCTCCGCGGCGGCTTGCGGCCGGTGTCATGGGTGCCGGCTTGGTTGCGAGTGGACTCGCCTCAATCGGCGAGCCGGGGATGGCCCTTCTCGCTGTCGGCGTTGGCGCGGCCCTCGTCGCGAACCATTCGTTCGAGTGGCTCACGACGCGGTAGTGCCTCGATTCCCCACCGCGATGTTCGCCCTCGCTGACCATCGCATCGATGGGGGATGACACGGGTCACGGGAGTCCCGAGGAAAGCTCATACGGGGCGGGCTCGATGCTTGCGGTGTGAAGCTTGCGGCCCTGATGAGGAACCCGGTTCGCAGTGGACGTGGGGTCTACTTGGGCACCCTGGTCCTGCTCCTCGTCATCGCGGGGACGATAGCTGCGGCGACGGGATTTTCGTTGTCCACGTTCGGCACGGTGCTTCGGGACGGATCCATTCTCTTGGGCCTGTTTTGGATCGTCGTAGGGTTTCTCCTTGGGTCCAGCGTTAACGCTTATGTTGGGCCCGGCGCCGCCAGCCGAGCGCCGCCCATGATTTGGCCCGCAAAGGCACCCCCGAGCGCAGTCCGAACGTGCTAGAGAATCTCAAGGCTCTCCGCGATCGCGGGCCAACGTCCGCGGCTGAGCACTTTCACCCCTCCAGCCGAATACTTTCGCGCACCTCCCCTCCGCTCCGCGCTTTATATCTGCGGGGCCTTCCCACGTCCGTGGAAAGCGTATCGATCATGGCCCCAGTGAACGAGATGAACGCGGGAGAAGACCACAGCTGGCAGGATGTCTACGTGTCGTACGGATGCTCCGTCGAGTTCGACGTGTCCGACGACGGCGGCTAACGCTCACGCATCCATCCCACCTCGATCGGCGGGGAAGGTTGCCTCCAGCCCCCGCCGATCCCGGTCTATTTTTCCTTTCCCTCGGTCCACGCGGGCGTACAGGGTTAGCTTGGGGATCTGTCCGTCCTCGTCGAGGCCGTGCGTAACCATCAGGCGGGCCTTGGAAGAGGTCAATCGGCTTGCGGGCTAGACGGACGGCGGCACCCAATCCCTTGCGTATCCGTGAGGCGAACCGCACAAAAGTTAAAGCAAGTCCTTCCGTTGTGCGCGTCCGCGCAGGGATAGTCTAGTTGGTCAGGACTCTAGCCTTCCAAGCTAGTGACGCGGGTTCAAATCCCGCTCCCTGCATGCCGCTCAAGCTTCGGCCTTTGCCGCGGAACGGTGCGAGGATTTCGTCGGGTCCGCGTTGACGATCTCCTCGAGCTCGTTGATCGCCTCGACGAGGTCGCTCACGTCTTCGCCTGCGTTCTCCAGGTCCTTCGCGATCCCGCGCACGTCCTGGATCGTGTGCGAGGCGAGCCACTCGCGGGTCTCCTTCCGTAGCTGGATCGGGTCGAGGGTTCCCTTCTTCGGCACGGTATCCCATCCTTGTCGGACGCTTGTCGGTCGTATAGCGAAAAACCGCTATATAGCTCCACCGTCCCGTGCGCGGGCGGATTGACAAACCGGGCAGTTTCGGACTCCTGTGGACTCGGTCCTATCTTTGCCAACGCTGCGTCGCGTTGACGGGCGACATCTTTAAAGCGGGGTTTCCCCATGTCGGCCACTTGTCCGACACGCTCCGTCCTCGGAGCGTTCGCGGGATGGGATGATGGGGATGGTCCTCTTCCCTGGATTGTTCGACCGAGAGGGACGACTCCTCGAGAAAGTCAACCGACTCACCCAGGCGGGCACCGAGCACGAGCAGAAGGGCGTGGACCGCCGCGCCCTCGTCACGTACGAGCGCGCGCTCGGTCTGCTGGAGGCCCAGCATCAGGCGCCGAAGCAGCGCCCGGAGGAGGGGGCCGAGGCCTACGCCTCCGTGAGCGGTGGATTCCTCCGACTCGGGCAGTTCGATGCGGCCCAGGTGGCTGCCACGCGCGCACTGACACTGAATGGGTCAAGCGTGAAGGCCCTCGGGGCCCAGGGGGACGTCCTCGTCTCCCAGGGCCGCGCGGAGGGCGCCCTCCCGTACTACGAGGCCGCGCTGCGCCTCGATCCGAAAGCCAAGGTCGTCTGGGAGCGGAAGGGCGACGCACACGCGACCCTCGGCCAGCGCCAGGAGGCGATTCGCGCGTACGTGCAGGCGGTGAACCTCGACCCGGACGACGTCGAGGGATACGCGCGCCTCGTCGCTCTGCTCCCGGAGGACGCGGACATGTGGGTCCGCAAGGGGGACGCCCACCGGCGGCGGCAGGAGTGGGATGAAGCGAACGCGTCCTACGACCGCGCGCTCCGCGTTGCCACCGACCGCAAGGACGCCCTCGAGGGCAAGGCCCAGCTCTACCTGGCCTCGGGCCAGACGGAGAAGGCGGTCCGGGTCCTGGATCGGCTCCTGCAGATTGACCCCTCCGACCCCGACGCTTGGAAGGTCCGCGGGGACGTGCTCGCCGCGACGAACCGCGGGGACGAGGCCATCCGGGC
>JBBSVS010000257.1:0-7886 GCA_038046665.1 Thermoplasmatota archaeon | reverse complement strand
GCACGACCAGGTCCGCGGGGACCTTCATGCGGAACACCTCCAGCGCCGTCAGGAACCCGTCGTCCTCGCCGGACGGCGTCAGCGCGAGCGAACTCAACATCGGCCGCTCCGGGTCCACGAGGGCCCGATAGCCGCGCACGACGCCGAGGTCCTCGAGGGCCGCGAGGCGGGCGCTGATCGTCGGGGTGCTCACGCCGACGCGGCGTGCGAGGGCGCGGAGCGAGAGACGCGCGTCCTCCTAGAGGCACCGCAGGATCGCGAGGTCCGTCTCCCCGAGTTCCATCGCGCAACGCTACCGGCCCGCGCCGGATAAGGGTTCAACCGCAGGGAAGGCCAGGAACCTCATTCTCACGGATGGAAATTTGGCACGATACCTTGAAGTGTCCATATCCGCCCTGGCGGAGTCTCCTGCCGGTGGCGACAGGACGAGGCGAACCCCTCCATGAAGAGCATCGTCCGCGCGGATCGGAAGGCCGTGTCCCCCGTCATCGCAGAGATCCTCCTCGTCGCGATCACGGTCGTCCTGGCCGCGGTGGTGTACATCATGGCCACGGGCCTCCTCAGCGGACCCGCGGCGTCCCAGAAGCCGCTGATCACCTTCAGCCCGCTCCAGCCCTTCACCTCGGGCAACTACAACGCGACCTTCACGGTCGCGGGCGCCTCCCAGTCCTTCCCGTCCTCCTACTACCGCTTCAATCTCCAGGTCAACGGGGTGAGTGGGAACGCGACGGCCCTTGCCGCGAACGGAGTCGCGGCCACGATCACGATCGGCGGGACGACGTACCTGATCACGTGGGTCGACATTGGCGGCGAGCGCACGATCAACGACGGGGACACGTTCCGGGTCACGGGCCAGGGCATCTCTCTCCCGGGGACCACGCCCTTCACCTTCTACCTCCTCTGGACCGACGGCAGCGCGGTGCAGCAGGAAGCCTGGACCACCCCGTGAGCACGCCTGGGGGACGGGCCCTTCTCGGAAGGCCAGCGATAGTCGTTTGTAGGCCCCGCTCCATGCCATCGCGCGCATGGCGAAGCTCTCGGACGTCGGTGAGCGCGCGGCCATCCAGATCCTCGCCAGGATCTTCGACCGCGGGCATCCGATCGGCCTCGGGCACGACTGCGGCGTCGTGGACTGGGGCGCGGACTACCTCGTGATCACGACGGACGTGGTCAACCCGCGCACGCACATCCCCGCGGGCGCGACGCCCCAGCAAATCGGGTGGTACGTGACCGCGGTGAACCTGAGCGACATCGCCGCCGCGGGGGCCCAGGCCCTCGGCTTCGTCGCGGCCCTCTCCCTCCCGCCGGACACGGACACGGAGTTCCTGAAGGGACTGGGCCAGGGCATGGAGGAGTGCGCGAGGGAGTTCGGCATCGCGATCCTGGGCGGGGACACGAAGGAATCGGATGTGATGTCCCTCGCAGGGACCGCGATCGGCCGCGTGCGCAAGGACCGCATCCTCCTGAGGAAAGGCGCGCGGCCGGGCGACGCCATCGTGGTCACAGGGGACCTGGGCCGCGCGGGGCTTGCGTTCCAGCAGCTCTCCAACCCGACCGTGCGAGTCCTGGCCCTGCAGTCGCTGATGCGTCCATATCCCCGGCTGTACGAAGGCATGGAATTCGCCGAATCCGGCGCGGTCACGAGCTGCATGGACATCTCCGATGGCCTCGGCGCGAGCCTTCTCCAGATGGCCGAGATGAGCGGCCTCTCCTACGTGGTGGAGTGGGAGAAGGTCCCCGTGTATCGGGACGCGGCAGGTCTGGCCCTGCCCCTCCGGAAGGACCTGGCCCTCTACTCCGGCGGGGACTACGAGCTCGTCGCCACGGTGAAGCCGGAGGCCGCGGAAGCCCTGGCAGAGCAGTTGAAGAACCCGAACCGCCAACACCGCTCCACACTCACGGTGATCGGGCACGTGGAGAAGGACGGCGGGAACGTCCTCGTGGCGCCCGAGGGGCGCGAGCCGCTACGGGGGAAAGGGTGGGAGCACTTCCGTCCGTCCCATGTGGGATAGCGAAGTCGAAAGACGTTTAAGCGAATCGTGGCCTACTAAGGACGAACGATGATTCCAACGGAGGAAGTTCTGGACGTCCGCGAGCCGCCCGGAAAGGCAATGGGAAAGGTCGCGGAGCTGTGGAAGCCCCTGGAGGGTACGAACAAGATCGTGTGCACGGCCTGCGCCCGGTACTGCAAGATCGGAGAAGGCCAGGTAGGGCTTTGTGGCATCCGCGGCGTCCACCAAGGCAAGCTCTGGCTCTACGTGTACGGCCGCGTGATAACCGGCCACGTCGATCCTATCGAGAAGAAGCCCGTGCAGCACTACCGACCCGGCTCCAAGATCTTCAGCATCGCCACGACGGGCTGCAACTGGCTGTGTCATCCGGCGGGGGCGGAAGTCCTCATGGCTGATGGAGACCTCCGTAGGGTCGAGGAAATCCAGCCGGGCGACGCCCTCTGGTCGGCAATCGACGCCTCCGGTCGCGTCGCGCCGGGCGTCGTCACCGAAGTGGGAGCGCGCAAAGCCCCGGTGTTGCGTGTGTCCGTGGAGCGGCAGAGGGAGGCCCTCCTCGCGACGGCGGAGCACCCTCTGTTGACAAGGGAGGGATGGCTCCCGGCGTCGCACGTCCGAGCGGGAGACCTCCTCCTTGTGACCGAGGGCTTCGCAGAATCCGCTCCACGCGAGCACGACCCGGTCTGGATTCCCAGCCACGCCTGGCGATTCCACCCAGCAGCCTTTTCAGAGTTCTTCCGGCTGATGGACGCATCCGAGTCCCTCAGGCCGGAGCTCACCTGGCGGAGAGTGACGGGCGTCCGGACGGAAGGAAACCCCGAGCCGGTGTACAGCTTCGAATGCATTCCAGCTCATACATATATTTGCAATGGTGTCGTCGTTCATAATTGTAGGTACTGCCAGAACGCCGACATTTCCCAGCGTCGCAAGGTCGAGGGCATCGAAGTCGAGCCCGAAGACGTTGTGCGCATGACCGTCGAACAGGGCTGCCAGGGGCTGGCCTACACGTACAACCAGCCCACGATCTTCATCGAGTTCGCGCGGGACATCGGCATCCTCGCGAGGAAAGCGGGCCTCATCAACATCTTCGTGTCCAATGGCTACGACACGCCAGAGACGGTCCACGAGATGGAGAAGTTCCTGGATTGCGTCACGGTCGACTTCAAAGGGTCGGGGGAGACGGGGTTCGTCCGGAAGTACATTAACATCCCCAACGCGGAGCCGATCTTCCAGACCCTCCTCGACACGCGGGACACGAGGAAGATCCACATCGAGATCACGGACCTCATCGTGCCGCAGGTGGGAGACAGTCTCGACGCAGCCCGCCATCTCTACAAGTGGGTCTATGACAACCTCGGGCCCGACACGCCGATCCACTTCCTCCGCTTCCACCCGGACTACAAGATGATGGAGTTCCCCTGGACGCCCGTCGAGACGCTGGAGAAGCACTGCGCGGTCGCCAAGGAAGCGGGCCTGAAGTACGTCTACATCGGAAACGTGCCGGGCCACCCGCTCGAGAACACGTACTGCCCGGGATGCGGCGCGATCGCGGTGAAGCGGTACGGCTTCGACATCACGGGCTGGTACCTGGACAAGGACAACAAGTGCAAGAAGTGCGGGACCAAACTCTCGATCGTGGGCCGGCTGGAGAAGACCGCGAAGGAGAACCGCTTCTACAGCGTCCTGTACCACCGCTGAGGGCTCACTCGACGAGACGGCCCTTCTCGATCACGGACTTGCCGTCCACCTCGATGCCCACCTCGGAGATCGTCACTTCGATGCGCACGCCGCAGTGGATCTTGCCGCCGATGACGAGGTTGTCCCCGAAGCCCAGGTTCGCGCAGCCCAGGGCCTTCTCCGCCTCCATGTGGGGGCCGTCCACGCGCGCGCGCCGGTTCAAACCGAACCCGAAGCGGCCCAAGGTCCGTCCGTCGCGCCCGCCGAGGTTCATCTCGTGCCCCGCCTTCGGTGCGCCGACGATGCGGGTCGCATGGCCCTGCGTCAGAATCGCGGTGGCGGGCTCCAGGAGCGGCTCGCCGAAGTAGAGGTTGGCCACGAGGCGGCCCTCCGCACTGTCCTCCCCGGGCGCGATGAAGAGCTCGCCCGCGGGCAGCGTGGTGAAGGCGCCCTTCCGCGCGCAGAGGCCCGTGTCCTCGGTGACCCAGTCCCGCGCGGCCACGCTGAACGTCAGGTCCGTGCCCGAGGCCGAGGTCAGGCGCACCTCCCGCGCGCCCCGCAGCCGGCGGGCGGTCCGCCGGAGCGCGTTATGGACCTCGGACCAATCCGTGGCCAGGCCGCCCTCCCGGAGCAGGTCCTCCGTGACCCCGGGGATGGAGATCACCCGCGCGCCCGCGCGGTTCGCCTGGCGTCGCGCATGCGTGTGCGTCAACGAACGGCCCGTGACAAGGACGACCACGTCGGCGCTCTCCATGGCGATGCCGACGGGATCGGGCGGCTCGTCCCCGTCCCGCTTCCGCGGGGCGATGCACGCCAGGACGGGATCCGCCCCCAGGCCCCGAGCCGCGGCGACGAAGGCCTCGCCGACCGTCCGGGTCGTGTCGTCGGCGAGGATCAGGACCTTCTCGCCGACCTTGAGGGCTGCGCTCGTCTTGAGTACAAGCCGAGCTCCTTCCTCCATCGGGGTTTGGAAGCCGAGGGCGGCGGATATAGTTTCTCCACGCCGGTAGTGTAACTTCTTCGGGATGCGCCTCTGGGAATCCGTTGCCATACCCTCCCGTGTGGAGGACAGGCTCCCTGTCGGTGAGGCCGCTGGACAGGGGCTGGCCGGCATTGCGCGAGGGACACATCCCGAATAGGTAACACAACCTCCCCGGCCCTCCCGGGGACCGTTCGACACCTTCAGAATCTATAAATAACGCTCGATGCATCGGCGCGTTCTCGGAGGGACTGTCCTGCCCATCGCCGTCGACGAGCTGAGGGTCCTGCTGAAGGGGTTCAACGCCCGCACGGGCGCGCGCGTCTCCGCGGTCGTCACGCGCTCGGGCGTGCCGATCGCCTGGGCCCTCCCGGAGGACATGCAGGTCGACAACTTCGCGACGATGGCGGCGACCCTCCTCGGCGCCCTCGAGGTGATCTACTCCACGATGAAGGAGCCCGCGCCGGAGAAGGCCCTCGTCCAGACGGACGGTGGCACGCTGGCCGTCCGCACGATCACGTCCCGCATGTTCTTCGTGGCCCTGTCCGAGGGCAAGACGTCGGACATGGAGGCCGCGGTGGAGGAGACCGCGACGCGGGCCCGCGGCTTCCTGTCGAAGGAGTCCTAGGCCTTCGTCCGCTTCGGGAGCCGGCGCGCTACCGCGTCGATGACGCGGGTGCGAATCTTCGGGTAGAACATCACCTTCTTGGCGAAGACCACGAGGGCGACCGCCAGGGCGATGCCCAGGACGGCCCCGGCGAGGACGTCGCTGGGCCAGTGGACGCCCAGGTAGACGCGGCTCAGGCCCGTGAGGATCGCGACGCCGAAGGAGCCCAGCCGCACACCCCACTTGAAGCGCAGGGACAGGAGGGCCGCCACCGCGAAGATCCTCGAGGCGTGGCCGCTCGGGAGAGACGGGTCCCCTACGGTCGCGCAGGCGTTCGGCGTCACGTTCGCGAGGACGTCGCACGGGCGCTGGCGGCCGATCGCGTACTTCAGGACCTCCGTCACGAGGATGACCACCACCAGGAGCACGAGGAGATCGAAGGCGAGCTCCCGATGGCGCTTCCACCAGAGCGGGATCGCGAGGAGCGGCAGGATGTACGGGAGCGCGATCGCAGAGAAGAGGCTCATCAGCACATCGAGGACCGGGTTCGTGCCGGCAAGGTTGAGCGCACGAAAGACGGACTCGTCGAGCCCATAGGAACCGGAGCCGGTGGCGGCCAGGGGCAGGAGGGGGAGCACGCGGCGGCATCGGGCAGCGGGACTTAAAGGACGCGCCGTAAGTGCCACGCGGAAGGCTCATGGCACCTCGGCCGTTTGTCGCCCAGGATGGATCGGGCCGTGGAGGTGTATCGCCGCCTGCTCGAGGCCTATGGGCCGCAGCACTGGTGGCCCGCAGAGACGTCCTTCGAGGTGATCGTCGGCGCGCTGCTCATGCAGCAGACCTCCTGGCGGAACGTGGAGCAGGCGATTGCGAATCTGAAACGAGCGGGACTCCTGGATCCAAAGGCCCTCGCGACCGCTTCCGCCGCCACGATCCGGAAGCACGTGAGGGTGGCGGGCCTCCACCGCACGAAGCCCGCACGGCTCAAAGCGTTCTGCTACCACCTAATGGAGCGGAGCTGCGGGGATCTGGCGCGTTACTTCGACCGGCCGACCGCCGTGATCCGAGAAGACCTCCGGGACCAGGCGGGCGTCGGCCCGGAGACGGCCGACTCGATCTTGCTCTACGCAGGCGGCCATCCGGTCTTCGTCGTCGACGCGTACACCGTGAGGATCGGGACGCGCGTGGGCCTCTTCTCGACGGACGACTATGACCGCGTGCAACGGTATTTCGAAAGCCGCGTCCCGCAGGACGTGGGCGTCTACCAGGAGTACCACGCCCTCCTCGTCAGGCATGCGAAGACCACGTGCCGCCCGAAGCCGCGGTGCGACGCCTGCGCAATCCAATCCCTGTGCGACGTCGGCCACGCCCGAAAGCCTGAAGGACGAGGCGCGCCGTCGGGAGCCTGATGGTCCGCGCGGTGACTTTCGATGCGTTCGGCACGATCGTCGACACGGGACGGGACGTGCTCATCCACGTCGCGCGCCGCGCGTGCGAGGAGAACCGGCCGGGCCTGGACCCGGAGACGCTCCTAGAGGCCTGGGACCGCCACTTCTTTGGCGCGGACACGGAAACCTTCTTCACCCTGCGGGAGGTCACCTCGGACGCCCTCGCGAAAGCCTTCGCGGACTTCGGGATCGACGCGGACCCGGAGCCCTACCTCGAGATCCTCGACCGCATGTGGCTCAAGGCGAAGGCGTACCCGGAGGTGCGGACCGTCCTCGACTCGCTGGATGGCGTGCCGCGCGCGGTCGTCTCGAACGCGGACCACGAGTTCCTGAAAGGCATCCTCTCCCGCAACGGCCTCCGGTTCGATGCGATCGTCACGTCCGAGGCGGCGCAATCATACAAACCGCGGCCGAAGATCTTTGAGATGGCCCTGCGGGCCCTCAACGTCGAACCGCAGCAAGTCCTCCACGTGGGCGATTCCCTTCAGGCGGACGTGGAGGGAGCGTCCCGCCTCGGGATGCAGACGGTCTGGGTGAACCGCGCGGGCCTGGGGCGGGGCCGGACGGACCCGGAGCCGGACTTCGAGGTGGAGGACCTCACGCCGGTGCCGCAGATCGTCCGCGACCTTCGGAAAATGGAATGAATCCGCGGCGCAGAAAAACAGGCCGCGCCAAATGCGTACATGGCGGTTAAGTAGCGACGGGCCCTTCCCGAAGCGGGGGGTGTTGGAGGAGTGCCCGGCGTCACCGTGGGCGAACGCGTTCTCGTGCATCTCTCGGGATTCCTCCGCCACGCCGACGCGTACGAGTGCCCCGCGGAGATGACCCAGGACGGGATCGCGAACGCCCTCGGCATCAGCCGCGCGCACGTGGCCCTGGAGCTGAAGCGACTCCGGACCACGGGTCGCGTCCAGGAGCGGATGGCCCACGTGGCCAGCGCCAAGGTCCGCCGCAAGGTGTATGCCCTCACGCCGTCGGGGCAGGAGATCGCCCGCAAGATGCGGGAGCACGCCCGTCAGCGGACGATCACCCTCTCGGGCCCGGAGGGCACGCGCGAGGTGCGCGGGGAGGAGGCCATCGAGGCCTTGCGGAAGCACGGCGTGCGGGAGTCTGAGGCGGTCCAGCGCATCCTCGCGTCCGACCGGATCGTCCTGGCGCCGCCCCAA
>JBBSVS010000256.1:0-12232 GCA_038046665.1 Thermoplasmatota archaeon | reverse complement strand
TGGCCGCAGGCCGAAGAACAGACCGCACCGTCGGAGCCCGCAGAACGGGAGTGATCAGAGCAGCTCCTCGAGCTGCTCCCGCATCCGCTTGACGTCTTCGCGGCGCCGTTCGAGCTCCTCTTCCTGAGCGCGCAGGGACGACTCGCGTGCATCGAGGCGGGACTTGAGGTCTTGGAGGTCCCTCTCCACGGACCGCAGGCGTTGCCTCTCCCGCTCGAGGGATTTGTCCTTGCCCTTCAGGTCCGCGGCCATCCCGCGCACCTTGCGCGTCTCCTCGTCGAGGGTCTCCCGCTCCTTCTCGAGCATCCTGGCCACGAGGGACTCGATGGCCTCCTCCTTCCGCAGGACGCGCTGCCCTTCGGACTCGAGGTTCTTCCAGAGGGTCTTGAGTTCCGCGCGCTCCTTGGCCAGGTCCTTCGCATCGCCCTTGAGGCGCGCGTCCCTCTGCTCGAGGGCCTTCTCCCGGGCCTCGTGCTGGGCGATCGCGGACTCGAGCCTGCCTTCGCGTTGCTCGACGTCCTCCTTGAGCCGGATGAGCGTTTCCGCCTCGAGCCGCTGTCGTTCCACGAGGGCCTCCTCCTCCTTCATGCGGTCCTCGATCTCGAGGCGCTTCGATTCCGCGGTCTTCTCCGCGTACTTGAGGAGGGTCATCGCCTTGGCCTTCAGGTCTGCCGCCTCGTCCTCCCGGGACTTCAGGGCGGTGCCCTGGGCCTCGAGCTCCTTGAGCCGCCGCGCGATCTCCGGGCGGGCGCGGTCGAGGGTCTTGCGCTCCTCCGCGAGTCGCTTACCCTCCACGCCGACGCGAGTCTGGTCGTCCTTGAGCTCCTTCCCTACGCGCTCGAGATCCGACGCGCGCTTGGAGAGAGATTGTCCGGTGCGGCTCGTCTCCGCCTCGCGTTTCTCAAGGCTGGCGGCCAGGACCTGCAGGCCGTCCTCGCGCTTCGCGAGTTCGCCGCGTTGATCCTCGATGCCCGCGGAGGCCTTTGCGAGGTCCGCGAGCTTCTCCTTGAGGTCGGCCTCGCGGCCCGAGACCGTGGTCTCCCGCTCTCGCAGTTCCTCGGCCTTCCCGGAGAGCTGCGTCTCCGTCTCTTTGAGCGCAGCGAGGCGTTCCTCGAGCCGCTTGGACTCGGCACGGACCTTCTTGTCGACGACGCCCAGGGATGCGCGCATCCTCGCGAGGTCCCTCTGGGCCTCCGCGATCGCCTTGGCCTCTTTCGCCGCCTCGCGGCGCGAAGCCTCAAGCTCTTTCTTCGAGGACGCCAGCTCGGCGAGGTCCTCCTGGAGCTGCGCCTCCCGCCGCAGGAGCTCGCGGCCCCGCTGGTTCAGTCGGGCGTCCAGGTCCGCGAGGGCCGACTCCTTCCCCGCGGCGGCCTTCGAGGATGAGGCCAGGGCCGATTCCTTGCGGTCCAGGTCCGCCTCGAGGCGGTGGAGCTCTTCCTCCTTGCTCCGGAGGGAGATCTCGAGGAGGGCCGTCTGCTTCTCCTTGCCCTCCGTGATCGTCATGAGGCGGCGGGCCTGCTGCAGTTCCGCGCGGGCTTCCGTCTCGCGGCGTTTCATGTCCGCCTCGGCGGCAGACTGCCGCTCCTGCCATTCCTTGACCGAGGACGCCAGGGCCTTCTCCCGCTTGGAGAGGTCGGCCTCCGCGTTGGATTCGGCCTTCTCCCGCTCCGCGAGGGCGGCCTGCGTCGCGGCGATCTCCCGGAGACGCGTCTCGACGGCCTGTCCCTTGGACACCAGGTCGGCGCGCATCGCGTCCAGGGACTTGCGGTCCGCCTCGAGGGACTTGCGGGTGCGCTCGGCCTCCGCGAGGGCATCCTTGAGCTCCGATCGGCCCTTGGCCAGATTGGCCTCGCGTCGCTCCAGGTCGGTCTCCTTCTCCGCCAGATCGTCCTCCCGTCCCTCCAGATCGGACGCGCGCGATTCGAACTTCGCCACGGTGGCCTTATGGGCCTCCGCGGCCGACTTGAGCTCCTTCTGCCGGACGTCGAGCTCGTGCACGCGGGCGTCGAGTTGCTCCGTGGCCGTCTTCAGCTCCGCCTCATCCCGCGCCAGGGACGCCCGCTCTGCCTTCAGGCCCCGCTGATCCTTCGCGAAGACCTCGGCGGCCTCCTTCATCTCCGCCCCGCGGCGAACCAGGAGGGTCTCCCGGCGCTCGAGGAGCTTCTGCTCCTTGCGGACCGCGTCGAACTGCTCCCGAGCCTGGGCCTTCGCGGACTCGAGGCCCTCGGCCTCCTCGGCGAGCGACTGCTCCTTTTTCAGGAGGGTCGCCTCGCGCTCGTCCACCTGGGCGGTGGAGAGCTTGATGCCCTTGTGGAGCCGCTCCAGCTCGGCTCGCTGGCTCCCGAGCTCCTCCCGCATGGCCTCGAGGTCGGCGCGCTCCGCGGCGATCTTCTCCTCGATCTTCTTGAGCTCGTCCTCGCGGGCCTGGAGCTCCGCGTCGGAGGCACTCGTCGCGGATTCACGCTTGGCCACTGCGTCCTCGCGGGCCTTGAGGGCCACCAACGTGGTCCGGGCCTCTTCCGCGGATCCCTGGAGCGCCGACTGCATGCGCTCCAGCTCGGCCTTCTGTCGCTCGAGGCCGTCGCGGACCTCGGCGAGTTCACGGGCTCCATCCTTGAGGGAACTGGATTGGGATTCGAAATCCTCCTTGAGCTTGGCGAGGGATTGGGCCCGCTCCTGGAGCTCCTGGTCCCTGCGCGCGGTGCGGGCCTCGACCGCTTTCGTCTTGTCGTCGACGCGCTTCTCGGCGCGGGCGATCTCCCGCTCCCGATCCCGCTGGGCCTTCTGCAGGGCCTGGCTCTCGGAGTCTGCCTTGGCGAGGGCGCTCTCCCGTTTCCCGAGCTCCTCCTCGCGGCGCTGCGCGAGCTTGAGTCGAGAGTCGAGGTCCGCTTTGGACTGGGCCAGCTGCCTCTCCCGCTCCGCCAGGTCGGCCTTCGCGCGCTCGAGGGCGGCCTCGCGGCCGCTCAGCTCGCCGGCCTTGACCATGCCGGTGCGTGCGGCGGTCAGCTCTTGTTGGAATTCATCGACGCGATGGCGCGCCGCATCGGCCTCCGTCTTCGCCCGCGTGATCTCGGCGTTCAGCTCGAGCTCCCGCTTCTGCAGGGAATCCATCGTGGATCGCAAGGAGGCCTGGAGGGATCCGAGCTCCTTGTCCCGCTTGGCCATCTCGCGGTCGCGCGTCTGGACGGACCGCTTCGCGTCCTCGAGCTCCTTCGTGAGGGCCTCTTCGCGGGCCTTCGCCTCGGACGTTAGCTTGTCCTGAGTCTCGCGCGCCTTTTTCTCGGCCTTCTCGACCGCGCGCTCGCGTTCCTTGATCGCGCGCAGCTGCTTCTCCGCCTCGAGGGCCCGCTCGGCGGCGGCCTTCGCGGCCCTCTGGGCTTCGCCCTCGCGGACCTCCAGCTCCTTGACCTTGGCCGACAGCTCGGCCTGGCGGTCGGCGAGCTCCTTCCTCTGGGAGTCCAGCTTGGCCCACTGGGCCTTCAGGTCGGATTCCTTCGCCGTGAGCTCGCCCGCCTTCCCGGCGCGGCGCCGGAGGTCGTTGATCTCGTCCTGCAGCCGAGCGGCCCTCTCCTTCTCCTGCTCGACCGCGTTGTGGGCCTTCGTGACCTCCGAGGTGAGTGCGATCTCGCGCTCCTGGGTCTTGCGGCGGCTCTCGTCCGCCTCGGCCTTGAATGAATCGAAATCCTTCCGGAGCTTCGCGAGGTCCTTCTCCTTCGCCTTGAGCTCCTTCTCCAGCTCGACCGCGCGGGCGTCCGCGCCCGCCTGGAGGGACTTGCGGGTCTCGCCCAGTTCGGCTTCCCGCGCCTCCACTTGGGCCTTCGCGTCCGCGATCTCCTTCTCCGCGGACTTCAGGACGCGGCTCATCGCCTCGAGCTGCTCCTGCTTCGCCCAGACCGTGTCCTCGCGGGCCTTGAAGTCCTTCGTGCGCGCGTCCACGGTGGACACGAGTTTGTCCAGGTCGGCCTCTCGCTTCTTCAGGGACTCCTCCCGCGCATCGAGGGTGGACCGCCGGGCCCCGAGCTCCCGCTGCGCGGCCTCCGTGTCCTTGGACGTGTCCTTGGCCCGGCGGAGCTTCCCAATCTCCACCTCGGCCTTCGCGAGCTGCTCCCGCACGTCGGCGAGGCCCTTCTCCGCCCGCGTCGCGTCGGAGACGACCTTCGCATGCTGCGATTCCAGGCCTTTGAGCTTCGACTCCAGAGCGGTGATCTCGTTCTCCTGTTTCACGATATGCGCGGTCTTCGCCTCGGAGAGCTTCTTCGCCTCCGCGAGCTCGCGCTTCAGCTCCGCCTCGTGGGCGCGGGCCGCGGCCTCAAGCTCCTCGATGCGGCTGTCCACCTTGACGTAGACGGGGACGTCCGCGGACGCGTCCCTCGGCGGCGGGGACTCCTCCTCGACCGCCTCGCCTTCCTGGAGGGATTTGCGGGCCTTCTCGCGGAGTCCCACGGTCTCACATCTCCAGCTGGTCGAGGATCTTCTCGTACCGGGAGAAGCGGTCCGATTTCGCGAAGGCCTTGATCTTCTCGTCGGGCAGCTCGCCGAGCAGGTCGTCCAAGTCCTTCATGACCGTCTTGATCTCCTCGCGCAGGTCGAGGAGGCTCTTCTGCTCAACCGCGAGGCGCGCCTTCTCCTCCAGGAGCCGCTCCATCTGCTCCTCCATCTCGGACATGCGGCGCTTCAGCTCATTGAGCTCCTGGTCCGAGGGCTGGACCATGATCGTGCTCTCTTTGCCGGCCGAGCTAGTCGACCCAGTGGATATCCTCTGCTCGAGCTCCCAGCGCCGGCGCTCCAGGTCCACCTCCGCCTCGCTGAGGGAGTGGTGGCGCTCGTCGAGGAGGCGGGCCTTGTCCCTCATGAGCTCCTCGCGTTTGTCCAGCTCCTTCTCGCGCTCGTGGACGCGGTTCATGAGCCGCCGGAACTCGTCTTGCTTGCGGACCATCTCGGATTCGCGCTCGCGGATCTGCCCGTAGGCGTGCTCGCGGGACTCGAGCTCGTGGCGGAAGGCATCCACGCGACTGCGGAGGGACGTCTCCCGCGCCCGCAGCTCGTCCTGCTGCATGCGCAGGATGTTGCGGTACGTGTTCTCCAGGTCGACGAGGCCCTCCTCGAGCTTCAGGATGTCTTCCTTCTCGAGCAGGAGTTCCTCGATCTGACGCTTGAGCTCCTCCCGCTCGCGCACCTCGAGGGGGTTCGTGGTCTCCTCCAGGGCGGCGATGCGCTTGCGGGCGCGCTCGATGAGGGAGTCCATCTGCTCCAGGCGCCGCCTGCGGCGCTCGAGCATCTTGTCGAAGGGCTCCGTGAGCTTCCAGAGGGACCTCTCCAGTTCGCCCTCCTCGTCCTCGGCCTCGGTCATGGACGCGGGCTCGGCAGACGACGGCTCGGGCGTCCGCGGGGCGGGCTCGGCCAGGCGGGCCTTCGCCTTCTCACGGCTCAGGCGCAGGATGTTCCGGAGGTATTCCTCCTCCTTGGACGCGCGGGTCTCCGGCGCGGGCCCGGGGCGGGTCTCCGGCGCGGGGAACTTGGCCTTGCACTTCGCGCACTCGGACGAATCCGCGGGATTGACGGAGTTGCAGATCGGGCACAGGACGGCGTCCATGTAACCCTCGAACTTCGCGCCGCAGCGGCCACACGACTCCGCATCGGGCAGCGTGTCCGCTCCGCAGTCGCTGCAGTAGGCGGCTTTGCCTGGGGTGAGGGCGCGGAGGGCCATCCTTCGCCTGGTCGAGGACATCGGGACTTCGGAGACCTCATTCGTACGCGTTGTAGGCGAGGATCTCCGAGAGATGCTTGCGTCCCGCCGGAGGCTCGAAGGTCTCCGGGATGCCCAAGGGCGTCAACCCTACGACCCGGGCGTCCGCCGGGATGCCGAGCAGGGATTCACCTTCTCCTCGTTGAAGGCGAAGACCCAGGAGGTCCCCAACCCCTCACTCGCCGCCGCCACGGTGAGATGCGCGAGGGCCATGCCCAGGTCGAGCGGGTACGAGTTCATGTACCCGCCCACCATGGCCATGGCCTCGTCGAGCCGAGCGCATGCCACGAGCACGAGGGGCGCGTCGGGGAGGTGCCTCGAGTTCGTGCACATCCCCGCGAGCTTCCTCTTCCGGTCCTCGTCCGAGACGATGATGAACTTCCACGGCTGGAGGTTCTCCGCCGAGGGCGCGAGACGCGCCGCGTTCAGGATCGTCTGGACTTTCTGTTCGGGGACCGGGTCGGGCTTGAACTTGCTCACGCTCTTCACCGACTTGATGGCCTCAAGGACCTCCATATTGTCCCGGGCGTTCGTAGCCGGCGAGGTGATAATAAGCGTTTCGTCATGGTTACCGAGGCGTGGAGAACCCTCCGCATGGAGGCATCGCGGGTTCGTGGGACCATGGAGGCTCGGAAGCGGTGCGGCCCAAGTTATCGCAGTACTGCGATAACAACGGTGGACGCCCCGGTCCTTTCAGATGGCCTCCCCGCCCCGATGGGGGCCGGTGGGATCGCGCAGCGGGAGAACGTTTAAATCGGCCTCTCGTCTACCGCAGCGCCGCGGGCCCGTAGCTTAGCCTGGTTGGAGCGCCCGGCTGATAACCGGGAGGTCGCCAGTCCAAATCTGGCCGGGCCCACTTTGGCCCGTTTCCCTCCACCGGGTCGAAAACCAATCAGGCGTGGATTCATCCCCAGCGGGATGTGCCTTGGCCGTCCCCGATCCTGGCACCTTTTGCTTTTCGGGAACCCTTATGTACTCCGGACCTTCAGCCTAGCCCGATGGAGTCGTCGGAGCGGGTGCCACACAAGCCCACGGGGTACGTGAAGTCCGTGCTCGGGGAGGTCTGGCGGACCCTCACGCATCCGCCGCACATCCGCTCCTCGGACCGGAGGATTTTCGCGTTCCTCCTTGTCGTGTTCATCGTCGTGTTCTCGCTCCTCGGCGTGACGTTCTACCTCTTCACGAGTCAGATCCGGCCGTCCCCCGCGTCGCCGATCGGCTTTTCGACTCCGGTGATGTCCGCCGGGAATGCGACCATCCGCGTGGACCGGGTGGACGGCGGCCCTTATCCGGCCTCCGGGTTCGCGGTCAACTTCACGGTCAACAACTTCGCCGGTCCCCAGATCCCGTTTCCCTCGAACAACGTGACCGCATCGATCCCCATCGGGGACCTCGTGTACCGCATCACGTGGAACGACGCCGACCACGACGGTGCCGTGAGCGTCGGCGACATCTTCACGGTCACCGGGAACGGAGTGCCGCTGCCCTCCCTGAGCTACTGTGCGTTCCGCCTGGCCTGGCAGGGCGGCTGGTCCGCCACGGTCTACTGGACCACGAGTTCCGGATGAACTCGCTCCTCGAGGGCGCACGTCGGATAGGCATACCCCTATGCCGACCTGAATAATTCCCGTCGCAAGATTCAATTAGGCCGCGGGTGTCCGCAGGGGAAAGCGCGCCAGGGATCCCCCATGGGTTACGTGCGTGGACTTCGTTGTCGTGAGTGCGGGGCCGAGTACCCGCCTGTCTGGCTCAGCGTGTGCGACGCATGCTTCGGGCCTCTCGAGGTCACGTACGAAATCGCAGCGGTGCGAGAGGCCTTCAACCGCAAGGCGCTCGACGGGCGATCCAAGGATCTCTGGCGGTACCGAGAGCTCCTGCCTATCTTTGATGACGGCTCTCGCGTGGACTTGCAGCCCGGATACACGCCGCTGCGCAAGGCTGACAACCTCGCGAAGGCCCTCGACCTGAAGGACGTCTGGGTGAAGGACGACACGGTCAACCCGACGTATTCCTTCAAGGACCGGCCCGTCGCCGTGGCCGTGGCGAAGGCCCGCGAGTGGAATCTGTCCGCGGTGGGTTGCGTCTCCACGGGAAATCTTGCGGCGGCGACCGCTGCCGCGGCCGCCAAAGCTCATCTTCCTTGTTACGTGTTCGTGCCTGCCCATCTCGAGTCCACGAAACTCCTCCTGCCGCGCGTCTATGGAGCCACGGTCGTCCCCGTGGACGGGACCTACGACGACGCGAACCGCGTTGCCCTGCTCGCCGCGGACAAGCGGGGCTGGGGGTTCGTGAACATCAACCTCCGTCCCTACTACGCGGAGGGCTCCAAGACGCTCCTCTTCGAGACGTGGGAACAGCTCGGGTTCGAGCTGCCCGACGTGACGATCGTCCCCATGGGCTCCGGCCTCCTGCTCACGTCCATCGACAAGGCCATCCGCGAACTTCGCGAACTTGGCGAGGTGAAGGATGCGTCCACGCGGATCGTGGGCTCCCAACCCGAAGGCTGTTCGCCGATCGTCCAGGGGTTCTCCTCGAAGGACGGGCGGCCGCGTCCCGTGAAGAAACCGAACACGATCGCGGAGAGCCTCGCGATCGGCGACCCTGCGTCGGGCTATGACGCGATCCAGATCATGAAACGGACGCGCGGTTTCGCCGACGCGCCCACGGACGCCGAGATCCTCGAAGGACAGAAGCTCCTCGCCCGCACGGAGGGCGTCTTCGCGGAGCCCGCGGGCGGGACCACCGTGGCCACGCTCAAGCGCGCGCGGCAGGATGGCCGCATCGACCGCGACGAGCGCGTCGTCCTCCTGATCACGGGGAATGGCCTCAAGGCGCCGGGCGTGTGGAACGGGAGCTTCCCGCCCCTGACGCCCGTGGCCCCGGACCCCGCGGCCGTCGACCGGTTCCTCGGAGGTGCATCGATTGGTTAAGCTCGTGCTGGCCTCCCCCATCGCCGTGGCCACGAAGGGAGATCGAGAGATCGACCTGGACTTCGAGGGCACCTTGGCGCAGCTCTTCGATGCCGTCGCCCAGCGCTACGGCAAGCAGTTCCGCGACCGTATCTACGACGGGAACGGCTCCCTGAAGCGCTTCGTGAACGTCTACGTGAACGGCGAGGACGCGCGGTACCTGCAGGGCCTCGAGACCCGCGTGGCGCGAGATGCAACGGTTGATTTGCTGCCCGCCATTGCCGGGGGCTGAGGAACCACTCATGGTCTCCGGCTGGGTCACGGCCCGGGCCCTCGCGACCATCGCGAACGTCGGTCCGGGGTTCGACGTGTTCTGCCTCGCGATCCGCGGGCCCTCGGATGCCGTGTCCATCCGCGAGGCCGATGAAGACTCCCTCCGGGTGGAGGGCGTGGAGGCTTCGTCCATCTCATCGAAGTTCACAGAGAACACCGCGGGGATCGTGCTCAACGCGCTGCGGCGGGCCACGGGGATCGAGACGCCCCTCGAGGTCCGCGTGAACAAGGGCCTTCCTGCGGGCCGCGGTCTCGGGAGTTCCGCGGCGTCGTGCGCGGCCGCCTCGCTTGCGTTCCTCAAGGCCTATCCGGAATCGAGCCACCTCGGTCCTGCCGGCGTTCTCCAGGCGGCCGTGGAAGGCGAGGCCGCCGTGGCGGGACGCCACTACGACAATCTCGCGGGAGCCCTCCTCGGGGGGTTCGTCTCGATCGCATCCTCCGATCCCCTCGTCCTCGCCCGAGAGCCCGTCAGCCCGAGGATCCGTTTCGCCGTCGTCGTTCCGGAGCTGGTGCTCAGGACCGCGGACATGCGTCGAGTCCTCCCTGAGATGGTGCCACTCAAGGACGCGGTCTCGAACGTGGGCAAGGCCGCCACCCTGGCCCTCGCCCTCTCCCGCGGCGATGCCGCCCTCGCGGGACGCTGTCTCGAGGACCGTTTCGCCGAGCCGAAGCGGGCTTCTTTCCTCACGGGCTACGCGGAGGCCCGGAAGGCCGCCCTCGACGCTGGCGCGACGGGCTTCGCGATCAGCGGCTCCGGGTCCACGGTCTTCGCGACCGCCGCGTCCGACAAGGACGCTGAGCAATCTGCCAACGCGATGAGGGATGCCTTCCTCGCCCGCGGGGTAAACGCCAACGCCTTCACGACCACGGTTAGCAACTCGATTCCTCTTCGGTCCCTCCTGGGAAATCGCGGGCCCCGTTTCTCCCTTGTCACGGAATGACGCGAAATTAATCGTCACCTTCGAAAGATAATTATACCTCCGAGGCTTTGGGCGGCGGCACCGGGATGAAGTCCGGCCAAGTCGTCGTCATTCTTGGCCTTATTACGCGGCCGTGCTAGGCGCACGACCGCCTCGATCCATCCTGGTAAGGTTTTGGATTCGATGGTGGTCAAAGTGAAAACTCCCGACAGCCCCCCCGCCCGCCAGCCGGCGGGCTCTGTGAGCCAAGCCCGAGCGAACGTGTCGCCACGCGCAGGCGTGACCTCCTTCTCCAGGGAGTACATGGAGTACTGGGCGCCCCTGCTGCAGCACGACGACCGATCGGAACGATAGCATGCCGCCGAAGACGGACTGGATCTGGATGGACGGCCGCTTCGTCCCCTGGGACGAGGCCCGCGTCCACGTCCTCGTGCACGGCCTCCATTACGGCACGGGCGCTTTCGAGGGGATGCGGTGCTACGCGACGCCGCTGGGCCCCGCCATCTTCCGCCTGGAGGACCACGTGGACCGCTTCTACCTCAGCGCCGACTACCTCTTCCTGAAGCTCCCCCTCGGGCCCTCGGAGTTCGCGGACGTCTGTCGCCTCACCGTGCGGGAGAACGGCCTCACGGACGGCTACATCCGGCCCGTGGCCTTCTACGGCCTGGGTGGGATGAACTTCAGCTTCCGCGACAACGCGGTCCACGTCGCCGTGGCCGTATGGCCCTGGGGCGCCTACCTCGGCGAGGAGGGGATGCGCCGCGGGATCCGCGTGAAGACCGCGTCCTGGGTCAAGACCTCAACGAACGCGATCCCCAGTGCCGCGAAGCTCGCCGGCGCATACGTGAACTCGTGCCTCGCCTTCCAGGAGGCCATGCGCGCGGGGTTCGACGAGGCGATTCTGTTCAACGAGGCGGGGAACATCTCCGAGGGGACCGGGGAGAATCTCTTCACGGTCAACGGCGACGTACTCACGACGCCGCCGCCCTCCGATCATCTCCTGGCAGGGATCACCCGCGACAGCGTAATCCACATCGCCCGCGACCTCGGATACGAAGTCCGCGAAGCCTCCCTGTCCCGGCCGGACCTCTTCTCGGCGGATGAGGTCTTCCTCACGGGGACCGCGGCGGAGGTCACGCCCGTGCGCGAGATCGACTGGCACGAGATCGGTCCAGGCCACGCCGGACCGGTGACCCTCGAGATCCAGAAGGAGTTCTTCGCCGCGGTCCACGGCGAGCGGGCGCGCTACCGCGAGTGGCTCGCCCCGGTCCGAGAGGCCGTTACGTCAGGCGACGGGAATGTTCGACAAGTGACGGAGTCGGTGTCGGCAAATGTTAAATAATCCCGGGAATCTCCCAGCGTCCAGTCGATACGTCCGCGGCCCACCGTGCCCCGGTGCGCAAGCATGCCTTGCCGCGGACCCAGGGTCGTCGGGATCGCCACATGCCTCGATCCCGGCGGCCGTCTTTGTTGGAGGTACCCCATGAGAGGCGCGAGAGTTGCGGTCGAGATGCTCAAGGAGCAGGGCGTGCAGACGGTCTTCGGCCACCCCGGGGGCGCCGTCCTCCCGCTTTACGACGAGATCTATTCCTCCGGCCTGCGGCACATCCTCGTCCGCCATGAGCAGAACGCGGCCCACATGGCCGACGGCTTCGCCCGCGTGCTCAAGAAACCCGGCGTGTGCATCGCCACGTCGGGGCCGGGCGCGACGAACCTGATCACCGGCATCGCGACGGCGTACATGGACTCCTCGCCCATGGTCGCGATCACGGGCCAGGTGGCCACGAGCGTCATGGGCAACGACGCCTTCCAGGAGGTCGACGCCTTCGGCCTCATGATGCCCGTGGTCAAGCACAACTGGCGGATCGAGGAAGCGAACGAAGTGCCGCGCGTCTTCCGCGAGGCCTTCTACGTCGCGAGCCACGGCCGGTACGGGCCGGTGCACATCGACCTCCCCGTGGACATCCAGAACGCGGAGGTCCCGGACGAGTCGGTCGCCGCTCCCCACACGCCCCGCCGCCGCGGCCCGAAGAAGGACCTCTCCCGCCTGCTCGACGCGATCAAGTTCATCGAGGACGCCGAGGCGCCCGTGATCATGGTGGGCGGGGGCTCCCGGTGGTCCAACGCGGGCTCGGACATCCTGCGCCTCGCGGAGATGATCCAGGCTCCTGTCGTGACCACGCTCATGGGCAAGGGCTCTGTCGCGGAGGACCACCCGCTCGTGCTCGGCCCCGTGGGCATGCACGGGAAGATGGTCGCCACCTACGTGCTCAACAACAGCGACACGATCATCGCCCTGGGCACGCGGTTCTCCGACCGCTCCA
>JBBSVS010000255.1:0-7645 GCA_038046665.1 Thermoplasmatota archaeon | reverse complement strand
CGGCCATGGGCCTTGGGAATCGCCCTGTGGCTATTTGAGGACCGTGGGCGTCACGGCTGGGAGAGCTTGCGGCGGCCAAGGGTCTCCAGGTACATCGACTCCTGACCGGCCTGGAGCGAGCCCCTCAGCTCCTCGGGGACCTCGAGCTCGAAGGTCTGGTAGTTCTCCAGATCCATAAGCTGGGCCTTGTTCTCGTGGATGGAGAGGACCTGGGCCTTGCGCTTGTCGATCATCGGGACGCGGACCTTGTGCGTCACCGGGTGGACGACGGACCGCTTCTGGCCATCGAAGATCCCGACGGCCTCGAGCCTCGCCTTCGCTTCACCATGCTTCCCGGGCTTCGACATCTGAATGCTGATAATCTTGCAGGGCTCCTCATCGATGACCACGTAACGGCCCACTTTGAGCTCCCGCATCTCCGCCTGTTCCCACGACATGGCGATTCCGGCCGCGGCGATGCGAGCGGTCCCTTAAAGCCTTTTTCGCGCGTGCGAGCGCTTCGGGTGGGCCTGGTGACGAGCCTTCGGCCGTTGCGGCTTCTCCTCCTTGCGACGACGGATTTCCGCAATGGTTTTCTCCAGGCTCGCCTGGAGCTCGGCCGAGATCCTGCGATGCGTGTACGCGTCCGCGCGCGCAGCCATCGCGATCTTGCCCGCGAGCGCGCGGGCGATCGCACCCCGCTGCCACGGCGGGGCGCGGTGGACGAGCGGATGCTGGAAGAGCACGCCGTGCTTGGGCGGCCGAGCTCCGGTCTTGAGGTGCCGGAAGAGCGCCCGCTCCGCCCCGAGGAGCTGGACCGTCCCCGCGGGCTGCCGGGCCAGGTTCTCGACCCCGCCCGCGAGGGTCACCAGTCGGGCCGCGATCATGGGCCCGGCAAGGTCCGTCACGTTGGGCGCGAGCTCATGGATGGATTGGTCCACGTAGGCTTCGAGCGCCGCCCGCTCGCCCGCGAGATTCTGAGCGAGTTGCGCGAGCCCCCGGATCTCCCGCTCCTCCGGGTCCCCCAGTTCCGCACCGACGCTGTCCCGATGCTCGATCGGCAGCTTCTCCCGACGGCCGTGGGTGGCCACGAGCTCAAGGTATGTCGTCTCGTCGACCATCCTCGCCAGTTCGGGGAAGTGCAGCCCGTACCACTCCCGCACCCGCTCCAGGATGGTGTTCTCCTGTTCCAGGAGGTCGTCCACGGCGGCGACGGCCTGCCGCAGGTGGTCCTCGCGACGGATCGCCTTGCGCATGCGTCGCTTCGCGAGCTCGACCATTGCCTCGTGCAGGAGTCCGCGGTCGAAGCCGAAGTCCTCGGACTTGAGGAAGGTGGTTTTCTCGGAGGTGAAGTGGCCGCCCGCCCGCTCGAGGCGGGGCTCCATCACGAAGACCTCGCCCACCGCGCCCAGGAGCTCCCGTTCTTCGTCGAGGACCTTCCAGTCCTCCACCTTCGCGAGGCGGTCCGCGAGGGCGTGCGCCTCCTTCGGGAAGAGGCGCTGTTGGACGACCTTGCCCTCGTCTAGGACGAACGAGCCGAACCAGGTCGTCTGGAGGAGCATCTCGAGGGCGAAAGCGGTGGGTCCGTAAAAGCGTATCCGCCTAGCGGTTCTTCTTCGTGGGCTTCTTCGCGCGCGTAGCGGCCGGGCGGCGGAGGCGCTTGAGCTCGGAGGGCTTCAGGATCCCCGCCTCCGTGACGAAGCCCGTGATGTATCTCGCCGGCGTCACGTCGAAAGCCGGGTTGCGCGCCGGGCTCTCCTTCGGGGCCACGGGGTGACCATCGAAATGCAGGATCTCTTGCGGGGACCTTTCCTCAATCGGGATCTTGGCCCCGGAGGGGATGCCGAAATCGATTGTGCTCGTGGGGGCGGCCACGTAGAAGGGCACCCCGTTCTCTTTGGCGACGACCGCCTTCGAGTAGGTCCCGATCTTGTTCGCGGTGTCCCCATTGGCCGCGATGCGGTCGGCCCCGACCAGGACGAGCGTCACATCGCCCCGTCCGAGGAAATGCCCCGAGGCCCCGTCCGTGATGATCGCGTGGTCGATGCCCTCCTGGAGGAGTTCCCAGGCCGTCAGGCGGGATCCCTGGAGGCGCGGCCGCGTCTCACTCACGTAGACGAAGAACTTGCGCCCCTTCTCTTTCGCGAGCCGCATCGGCGCCAAGACGGTCCCATAGTCCACGGTGGCGAGGGCGCCGGCATTGCAGTGCGTCAGGATTCGCGCGCCGTTGCGGATTAGTTTCTCTCCATGCACCCCGATCGAGCGGCAGCGATCCACGTCTTCTTGGGCGTACCGTTCCGCTGCGACCACGGGGTCCTCGCCCCCCGCGGCCGCCCGGAGCATATACTCGATGGCGAAGAACAGGTCGTGGCCGGTGGGACGGGTCTTCCGCAACCGTTCCCCCGCGGCCCTCAGGTCGTGGCCCTGAAGAAGGGCCTGCGCCATCCCGTAGGCGGCCGTGGCCCCGATCGCGGGCGCGCCGCGCACGCCCATGTCCTCGATGGCCATGGCCACGGCTTCCAAGTCGGCGGCCTCGTAGATCAGGAGATCGAAGGGCAGGTGCCGCTGGTCGATGAGCTTGACCACGCCATCCTCGAGCCACACCGTGCGCAGCTCGCGCGGCACTCCGTCCACCGTGACCCGCACCCGACTCCTCCTCAGGATTTCCGGAAGGACGAAAGGAGGCTGGAGAGCCCGGACGGTCCGAGCTCGCGCTTCATGTCCCGGGTCAGGGACTCGTAGTAGACGATCTGCTGCTCGACCTTGGCGAGCTCCGCCGTGAGCCGCTTCGCTTCCTCATCCACCTGAGCCAAGGCCTCGTGGAGCCGTCGCTCCCGCGTTCGATACCGATCGTACTCCTTCTGGACTGCGGGTGTGGCGTCAGGCATGTCCTCACCGGATCACGGGAAGCGTCACGAGACGGTCCTGGACTACCGGGCCCCGGAGGTTCACAAGGATGGAGCCATACTCGGCCGCTTTCTTGCGGACGAGAGTCAACTCCTTCTCCAGGTATGCCCGCCGACGCTCAAGCTGCTTGACTCGGGTCTGGATGCGCTCCTTGCGCTCGCGCCATTTCTTCTGCTCCTCCAGCGCGAGCAGCACGCCGGAAGGGTCCATGGTGCGGGGAAGCCAGCAAGAGCCTCCTATTTAACCATGCTGTCCAGGGGCGAGGCGAGCGGATCGCTGGACAAAGGCGTGACCGGAGGAGTCCGGTCCCGATTGACGCGCCTCAGTGGGCCTTGGCCACTTCGATGGACACGGTCGCCTTGCGCGCGGCTCGGCGTTTCTCGCGCAGCGTGTCCGCCGGCGTGATGCTGGTCTTCTGGCCCCCGAGGATGCCCGCGACCCCTTCGCGGCTCGCACGCGCCTCGGTCTGGCAGCGCACGCAGTGGTCCGGGCAGGCGCTCGGCGGGATGTCCGGCTCGGGATAGGAGAAGATCCCGCCCTCGTAGTTTCGGATCACGACCTTCTTGTCGCTTGCGCTGACGAGATAGTTCGGCCCGATCGGAATCTTCCCGCCGCCGCCGGGCGCATCGATGATGTACAGGGGTACCGCGAAACCGGATGTGTGCCCGCGCAAAGCCTCCGCAATCTCGATCCCCTTCGAGACGCGAGTCCGGAAGTGCTCGATTCCCTCGCTCAGGTCGCACTGGTAGATGTAGTAGGGCCGCACGCGGTTCATCACGAGCTTGTGCACGAGCTCCTTCTGCAGGGTCGGGCAGTCGTTGATCCCGCGCAGGAGGACGCTCTGGTTCCCCAGGGGAATGCCCGCGTCCGCGAGCATCGCGAGCGCCTTCGACGCCTCCGGGGTGATCTCCTTCGGATGGTTGAAGTGGGTGTTGAGCCAGAGGGGGTGGTACTTCTTCAGCACGGAGACCAGCTGGGGCGTGATCCGCATGGGCAGGGTGCACGGGGCCCGCGTGCCGATGCGGACGATCTCGATGTGGTCGATCTCGTGCAGGCGCTTCAGGATGGTCTCCAGGTAGTCGTCTCGGACCATGAGGGGGTCTCCGCCGCTGAGCAGTACGTCCCGGACCTCCTTCGCCCTCTCGAGGTATTCGAAGGCCGGCTCGAGGTCGCGGATCGGTGACGCGCCGTGCTCGTGGGCCGTGAACCGACGACGGGTGCAGAAGCGGCAGTACATCGCGCAGTAGTCCGTAATGAGGAAGAGGACCCGATCCGGATAGCGGTGGGTGACGTGGGACGCCGGCGAATCGATGTCCTCGCAGAGCGGGTCGTGGAGGTCCGCACCGGAGAAGTGCGTCTCCTTGATGTTGGGCACGGCCTGCAACCGAACCGGGCAGTTCGGGTCCCTCGGGTCCATCAGGTTTGCGTAGTAGGGCGGGATGGCGAACTTGAAGTACTTCGCACACTCGCGGACGCCGCGCTCCTCATCCTCCGTGAGCGTGACGAGCTGACGCACATCGTCCAGCGTCTTGACCACGTGGGAGGCCTGCCACTTCCAGTCGTTCCACTGGGCCTCCGTAACGCCTCGCCACAAGGGTATGTCCTGCCACGGACGAATCCTCGGTTCCTTCGCCTCGCCTTCCGAGCGTCGGGGCTCTGCGACCACCATGCCTATGGCCTCCGCCGATGCGTGCGTACCCATCCCGCGTCCCCGGACTTAACCCGTTTGTACATTCGATACGAGTTGTCGGCAGAGTTCGATGGAGATTTATACGACCGGAACCTTTGCGCGGGGCTGCGGGCTCGTGGTCTAGCGGTTATGACATCGCTCTCACACAGCGAAGGTCACCGGTTCGAATCCGGTCGAGCCCACTCCCACCCACCCCTTTCTCCTTTTTTCCGCTCGTGCGGGGCCTCTCGAGTGAACGCGCTCAAGGCGGCACGGGTACGTGGCCCGTGGATGCGGTCAGGGCGGCAACGAGGATGAACACGAGGGACAGCCCGCCGAAGGGGATGAGCATGAGCCACCGGGGCTCGTACCGGAGGTGCATGTAGTAGGCGACCACGAGGCTCGCCTTCGCGGTGGCCAGGGTGACGAGGATCGCGATCTTGTCCGTCTCCACGAGGCCCTGGAGGCCGGAGACGAAGACCTCGATGGCCGTGACCACCGCGAGGATGAGGAACACGTACACGTAGGGGCGCTTGTGGACCTCCTCGGCCGGCGCCACCGCCTGGGCCGCCGTCGCTGCCTCCGCTGCCATGCTTTCTCACCTCAGATCAGGTACACGATCGTGAACAGGAAGATCCAAACCACGTCGACGAAGTGCCAGTACAGCCCAACGAGCTCGACCGTCTCGTGATTCTCCTTCGTGAAGCCGCCCTTGAACGCCTTGGCCACCGTGTAGGCCACCGCGAGGACTCCCGCGGTCACGTGGGCCCCGTGGGTCCCCGTCTGGATGAAGAACGTCGGGCCGTAGAGGCGGTTCACCCCGTCGGGCGCGCTGACGAAGGTCAACCCTTCCTGGAAGTACAGCTGGTAGAACTCGTAGGCCTGGAAACTCAGGAAGGCGATGCCTAGGAGCATCGTGGCGAGGAGGAAGATCCTCAACCGCTTCTGGTCCCCCCGCTCGATCGCCGCGAGGGCCTCGACCATGGTCAGGCTCGAGCAAATCAGGATGAACGTGTTGACCGCGGTCCCGGGGACGTTGAGGATTTGGCCCGGCGTACCCCACGGACCCAGGAAGGAGACGGACGCGGGGTCGCTCGCGCGGAAGCGCAGGGTCCAGGACGCCCCGATGATCGCGGAGAAGAACATGATCTCCGTGGCGAGGAAGAGCCAGACGCCGAGCTTGCGGGCGCTCACACGCGGGAACTTGGACTCGAGGGCCGCCCCGACCCCATAGAAGGGCTTGGCGAGGGTGTGGATGTCGTCGCTGAGCCAGCCCGCGAGGCCGGTCAGAAAGACGAGGATCCCGAGGATCATCAGCGGGAGGTTGATGAGCAACCCGGTGTACCCGAGGGCCGCGCCGATCGCGATCACGAAGGGCCAAGGGCTGCCGTGGTGGGCCCCCGCCTCTTCGTGACGCCTTACCCCCGCCTCCGCCATGCGCGTACCAGAGCCGGCGCTCTGCATGAATCGGTCGGCTTTAACATCTTCGGTTATCCGAAAGAATTCATGACGGATGTCGTAGCACGATGTCCCGTTCTCGTTGCGGGAGACGAGGTGGGGGCTCCATCCTCAGTTGGGTCGGTACACCCACGGGTTGTGGGCCAGGGAGAGGAACAGGTCTCTCGACTTGGACCACTCGATGAGCCAGTTCGGCACCGCGATCTGCGGACCCCGTGGGCGCGCTCTCACGAAGAAGGCGTGCCTCGGTTGAGGGATAAAGCCTTCGCCGTTCGTGCTGATTCTTGTTCTTAGAACATAGAACGCGAAATCATGCAGCCGAGGGCCTACGTGATTCTCATGATTCAGCGCGCGGTCGCAGGCTCGCGGATCTCCCGCTCTCCCGGTCCCGCCTCCTGGATGAAGAGGAGCACCGCCGCCATCGCGACGATCACGCCAGCGAAGCTCGCGAGCATGGGCACCGGGTAAACCCGAAGCTCGCGTAGAGCAATCCTCCGAGGCGCGTCGCGACAGCTTGCAGGGCGCCCAGGAGGACGACCGACCAGGTGAGGTAGATCACGATGGGTTGCAGGACCACCTGCAGGAGGTTGTTGTACGTCCCGGTGAGGAGGTTCGAGGCGGAGACCACCCGCACGTTGCGCGCTCCCTCGGCCGGCGACACCATCGAGGTCGCCCAGCGAGGGCCGAGGGATACGGTTTCGGTCAAGGCCGCCGGAGCGGCGCATGCGTGCGCCCTCGGCCTCCGGATACGGAGTGTGCCGACAAAACTGCTTATACACGGCTCTGAGATGCCCGGACGAAGAGGCCCAAGGACTCCATGCCCACGATTCGCAGGATGAAGACGAAGATCGCTCTCGTCGGGGAGGGCGGCGTCGGCAAGACCTCCCTCATCAAACGTTTCGTCCTAGACGAGTACCAGGACACCTACCTCCACACCGTCGGGACGAAGGTGAGCAAAATCGAGCTGAGCGTGCCCTACGGTCCGAACGTGGAGGTCCAGATGGACATGACCATCTTCGACATCATGGGCCAGCGGGGCTTCCAGGACCTCATCCGGGAGACGTACTTCCACGGCGCCCAGGCCCTCATGGCCGTGTGCGACTGCATGCGCCTGGACAGCCTGAACGCCCTGGACGACTGGATCCCGTCCGCCCTGGAGGTCGCCGGGGACGTGCCCGTGTACATCCTGGTGAACAAGATCGACCTGGGAGACCGCCGCGTGGTCACGGAGGAACACATCAAGAAGGTGGCCGAGCCCTTCGCGGCTCCCTACGTGTTCACGTCGGCGAAGACGGGGGAGTTCGTGGACGACGCCTTCAACGCGGTGGCCGTGGAGATCGTGGACCGCGCGATGCGCCAGGAGCGGGCGGTGCGCGTGGAGCGCGGGCTGCGGGAGAAGCTCCTGCTCCTCCTCGTGAAGCGGGGAACCCTGGGCTTGAAGAAGAGCCAGTTCTTCGAGATCCTTCGCGGGCTGAACTACGATGAACTCCAGCAGGAGATCGCGCGGCTCGAGGGCGAGGGCTTCGTCACGATCATGTGGCACGGCCCCGCGGAATTCACCGCCGCGATCACCCCGAAGGGGGTCGAAGAGAGCAAGCGGGTCGCGCCTCCGCTGGAAGAGGAATGACCGTC
>JBBSVS010000254.1:0-3723 GCA_038046665.1 Thermoplasmatota archaeon | reverse complement strand
GCTTCGCCGTGTGTTCGAGAGTTCAGAGCTGCGGGCCGTGCCGAAAACCCCCTATGGCGAAATCCGTCCCCCGCCCATCTTACGACCGAATCCCGACCGGGGCGCTTGCCTAGGTAGGCGCTCCGTCGAGCGGGGCCCTCGCGACCCGAGAATCTCATCCCCCCGACTCCCTCACTCTCGAAGAAGCTGACCAATTTCTTCGCTCAGCCGCCGCAGGACGACGAGGGCGAAGCCGAGGTTGGCCCCCGAGCGAAGGACTCCTATCAAGCACGCGCCGTTTTCTCCGAGGTTGAGGATGACGAGCTCCCCGCTTCCTGTGTGCGCAATGAGGTGTTCTGGGCTCTTGAGTCCGGCGGGTTCTTCCGCGCGCTCGCGAGAGAGGCCTAGGAGAACCCCGACGGGACCGAGATTGGTCGGCCTCAGGCTTGTCGCCGCACCGCCTCGGCCCCCGGCGCGTTCAGCGCGCCCGTCTCCCCGCCCCACGCGGGCCGCTTGGCCTTCTCGATGACCGCCTCGAGTTGCCTCTCGACCTCGGGTTCGAGGGACGGCACCCTGTGGTTCGCCAGGATCCACTTCGTCTTCTCCCTCGCCTTGTCGACCAGGGTCTTCGAGCCATCCGCGGACCACACGTCGAAGGCCCGCCGGTCGATCAGGCCGGGCATGAAGTGCTCCGACTTGAGGTGCTGCATCGTGTGCCGCTGCGCGAGGAAGTTCTTCCCCGGGCCGACCTTCTCGATGACGTCCAGGGCCATCGTGTCATCGTCCGCCCACTCGCCCCGGATCAGGCGCGCGATCGCGCCCACGATCTCGTCGTCAATCACAATCTGCTCGTAGAAGAGCGAGGTGGAGTCCTCGAGGAGCCCGATCCCGCACATGAGATCCGCGCCGGCCATCAGCGGTCCTACGCAGCCCGTGTAATACTCGAGCACCGCCTGGTCCCCGGGCTCCTTCGCGGTCGCGGACACGCCCACACAGGAGGGCATGCCGTACCAGTGGGCCAGCTCGGTCGCCATGGCGGAGGACAACGCATGTTCCGGGCTGCCGCCCGCTCGCACGGTCGTCCGCATGTCCAGGGGCGCGTTGCCCATCCCGTAGATCACCGCGGCGCCCGGCGCGTGCAGCTGGACCATGGTGAGGGCGCTGAGGACCTCGGCATTCCCGACGATGAGCGAGCCCACGAGCGTGGCCGGCCCCGTCGCCCCGGGCTGGGGCATGCCGAAGAACACGAGCGGCACGCCCGCCTCGGCGAAGAAGAGGCTCGCCTCCATGACGCCCGCATCGTGCTGGAGCGGGGCGAAGGTGCACTCGAGACACGAGGTGATCGGCCTGCGCCGGAACTCCTTTTCGCCCCCGGCGGCGACGTAGCCCATCTCCGTGAGGGCCTTCGCGTCGGCCACGGTCACCCCGGTCTCGTACATCACGTGCTTCTCCGTGTTGTTCAACGAGGCATCCAGGTCGTGCAAGTGCACGACGGAGGGGTGCTGGTCCATGGAGCTCACCATGGGCCAGTGGATGTGGACGTTCGGGAGATAGTCGATGATCCGGGAGGTCTGGGCCACGTCCTCCTTCGTCGAGGGGCGCCGCACGCCGGTCTCGAAATCCGTCGTGACGAAGCCGTTCCCGTTTGCGGTCATGTAGCTGTGCTTCAGGTCGAGCTTCGCATCGTACTTCGGGTTCCGTGCGGCCAGGGTGATTGCCGGCTTTTTCTTGGTCAACGCTTCCTCGACCAGGTGCGACGGGATCTTCACGATCCTCGTCTTCTCGTCCACGTCCGCGCCGTTCTCATTCAGGAGCTTCCGGCACGCGGCGCTGTCCACCTGTACCCCGACTTTCTCCAGCACGTGGAGGGTGCCCCAGTGGATCTTCTGCAGATCCTCCTCGCTCAGGATCTCGAACCGGATGCCCCGCTGGATTCCGTAGCTCATGTGTGGTCACCTCGCCTGTGTCTTCTTGTCTCCGTCGCCCTGTCCGCCGCCACCTCAGGCTGTCGCCACGGGCATCGCGCCCTGGACGATCGCGTCCAACTCCTGGACGACCTTGGGATCGAGGGGATGGGAGAGGGGTTTCGCGAGGGCCGCGCGGACCATGTCTCGGGCCCGGTCCTCGACGGACTTGCGGCCGTCCCGGGACCAGAGGTCGAAGGACCGCCGGTCGATGAGCTTGGGGATGAAGTGCTCCGAATGGAGGTGCTCCATCGTGTGCCGCTGCCCGAGGAACGTCTTGCCGATCCCCACCTTCTCGATCACGTCCATCCCGATCGTCTCGTCGTTCACGACGATCCCGTCCGCGAGGCGGCGGATCATGTTGACCATCTCGTCGTGGATGAACAGTTGCTCCAGGGCGAGGGTCTTCGCGTCCTCGAGCAGCCCCAGGCCGACGATGAGGTCCGCGCCGCCGAGGACCACGGACAGTCCCTGGGGGAACGCCTCCAGGACCGCCTGGGTTCCTGGGACCGACGCGGTCGTGTCGAATCCTCCGACGAGGCTCGGCACGCCGAAGGAGTGGGCCAGCTGGGTGATCGCCACGCCCGTGAGGCCGTGCTCGGGCGATCCGCCCGCGCGGGTCGTCGTCTTCATGTCGAGGGGCGTCACGCCGCAGCCCCAGATCACCGGGCACCCGGGGTTCGCGAGGCGGGTCATGGTGAGTCCCGCAAGAAATTCCATGGCCGCCACCGTGACGCTCCCGGCGAGGGTGACGGGGCCCGTCGCCCCGGGCGTGGGCATCGTGAAGATCGCGATCGGGATTCCCGCCTCACCGAACACGAAGGCCGCGTCCATCATCCCGCCGTCGAGCTGGAGCGGCGCGATTGTCGTCTGCACGGAGGAAATGATGGGCCGCTTGCGCAACTCCTTCTCTCCGCCGGCGACCGCGGCGCCCATGGCCTTGAGGCGCCGCGCCTCGTCGCCGCTGGCACCGCTCGCATAGAGGATGTGTTTCGGCGTGTTCATAAAGGAGACCTTCAGGTCGGCGTAGATCCGGCTCTCGGGGGGATAGTCCATCGCGGTGACCATGGGCCAGAACACGTGGAGGTTGTCCAGCACGTTCGACACGCGCGCGCTGTTCGCCAGGTCCGTGCTTGTCGACGGACGTCGCTCGCCCGTCTCGAAGTCGAGGGTCAGCGGTCCGGTGCCGTCGTTGCAGAGGTGGACATGACTGAGGTCGAGGTCCGCGTCCTGGGAGGGATCCCTCCCGTACAGCACGACGTGGGCCCTGGGCTTGCGGAGGATCTCCTCGACGAGGGCCGAGGGGAACTTGACGACTTGGGTGCGTTCGTCCACGGTCGCGCCCGCGCGCTTCAGGATCTGCCGTCCCTGGGCCGTGCCGATTCGCACTCCGATCCGCTCGAGTCCTCGGACGGCGGCGGCGTGGATCTGATCGACGTCGTCCTTGCCCAAGACCGGGTAGGGTCTCCGGATGGAGATCCCGCTCATTCCTTGGCCCCCACCAGCTGGCGGGCGAGCCGGACCGCGCCGGAGGCGTCCCCCGCGGTCCCATCGGAGCCGATCTCCTTCGCGTACTGCTCCGTGACCGGAGCCCCTCCGACGATGAACTTCTGCTTCGGGCACAGGCCCTTGGCCTGTGCGCGGGATATGACCTCCTTCATCCTCGGCATCGACGTGGTCATGAGCGCGGATACGCCGACGAGCTCGGCATTGACCTCCTGCGCCTTCTTGAGGATCGTCTCGGAAGGTTGGTTCACCCCGAGGTCCACGACCTCGAACC
>JBBSVS010000253.1:763-3801 GCA_038046665.1 Thermoplasmatota archaeon | reverse complement strand
GGACGGCGGCATCTTCTCCATTCTCGTGCCCGCGAACCTGCGTGGCTACGTGTTCGTGGAGTCGATGAACCCGGACCGCCTCGAGGAGGTCGTCCGCGGCGTGCGCCGCGCACGCGGCGTCGTGAAGGGCGAGGGCGAGCAGCGGGGGATCTCCTTCGCGGACATCGATCTCTACCTGACGCCGAAGCCCGTGGTCAGCGGCATCATGGAGGGCGACATCGTCGAGCTCGTCGCGGGTCCCTTCAAGGGCGAGAAGGCCCGCGTGCAGAAGATCGACGAGACGAAGGAAGAGATCACGGTCGAGCTGTTCGAGGCCATGGTCCGCATCCCCGTGACCGTTCGGGGGGACCACGTGCGCGTGCTGCAGAAGGAGAAGGACGAATCGAAGGAACGATAGTCCTTCCTCGCGCCGTCACTTCTCTCCGATCCGATAGAGCCGGATTCCATTCCACGCGGCCCACGCGAGGGATGCGAAGACCGTGGCATGTTCCAGGAAATTCGACACGGCCCCGCCCGCGATTTCTGCCCCGCCGACGGTCTCCACGAGCACCGCGACGACGAGGAGGAGGGCGAGTCCGCTCGCGACCACGGAGAGAATCCCGGAGACCTTCCCATACCGGGGAGAGCGGAACATCGCGACGGCGTAGTGGCTGATGGCCATCATGAGCACGAGGAGGAAGAGCGCCGAGAAGATGAAGTGCAGGTCGTACGGGGACTCCTCCGGGAACACGCCGACGCCGACCAGGAAGATCGCATCCAGGGTGAGCATGTACGTCCCCACAAGGCGCATCAAGCGCGAGAGCCCGGTTCCGAGAGCCCACACGTAGGGCAGCAGGAAGAGGCCCGCGAGGATGCAAGCGGCGTTGAATGCCCACGGGGCCCCGGCCTTCGGATTCCCCAGGTCGCTCAGGCGGTTGCCCGTGATGGAATATCCGGGTGTCGAGTAGGCCGCGACAAGATAGAGAGCGATCCAGGCGACCACCGCGGCGAGTCCGAAGAGGGCTCCCGTGCGTGGGGCGACCGCGCGCATCGCGGCCGGAACGGGGGCGCTCGGGATAACTTTGTTCGTCCTCATCCGGCCGGGCGGATGACGAAGACCGTGCGATACGTCCGTCCGAAGTCCAGGAGCTCGCCCAGGAGCGCAAGGGATCGGATCGGCCGAATCGCCACGTCCACGAGGAACCGGTTGGCACGCCACACGACCCGGTTCATATTGGGAATCGAGGCCACCCGCCACCCGGGAGGCACCGCCGCCACAATCTCTTCTTCGAACGGAAGGCCCGCCTCCCGATGCTCCTCGAGCCAGGGGTTCGAGTGCCCGCGGAGGGCGATGAGGAGCCTGCGGTGATTGCCCTCCGCGCGGGCGCTCCCCTGGCATGGGCACGCCATGACGATGCCGGCTGTTGTTACGCGAGCCGCCTCTGCAATGAGATCCGCCCGTCGGGGTTTCTGCAGGTGTTCGAGCACATCCACGGCGACGACCCAGTCGAAGGTGCGGTCCCGAAAGGGCAACCGCGTCCCCGTCGCCCGGATGAAGTCCTCTCCATACGCTCGCGCTCGTGGGGTGACGATGTAGCAAGTGACCATCGGCCCACCTCGGAGATGGGCGAGGCCGACCTCACCCCGTCCGATCTCGAGGACGCGGCCTTGCGCGGGAAGGCGCTCGAGGATCGGCCGGTATCGCAGGGGCACGTCGGGGTCCAGCCCGGGGAAGGCGGCGAAGACCTCCTTCCACGATATCCGTCCGGAGCCGCCCTCCTGTGGACGCACGGCGGTCGATGGGGCTGTCGCTACTTGAGGTTTCTCCGCCACTGGGTCGAGGCCGAAACGTTTATGCCCGGCGGTTCAGTCGGGCGGAGGCACTGAGGTCCCGTGCATGGCTGAGAAGCTCGAAGTCCTCGTCGACGGCGGCAAGGCGACGCCCGGTCCGCCCCTGGGTCCCGCCCTGGGCCCGCTCGGCGTGAACATCGTCGAGATCATCAAGGCGATCAACGAGAAGACGAAGAACTTCGAGGGGATGAAGGTCCCCGTCACCCTGGTCATCGACTCGAAGACGAAGGCCTACACGATCAGCGTCGGTACGCCGCCGACGTCGGCCCTGATCTCGAAGGAACTCGGGATCGAGAAGGGCTCCGGGGATGCGGGGAAGACGCGCGTGGGGAACCTCTCCCTGCAGGCCGCGATCAAGATCGCGAACATGAAGACGGACGTGATGCAGGGCAAATCCCTCAAGTCCCGCGTCGCCGAGGTCGTCGGCACGTGCACGTCCATGGGCGTCACCGTGGACGGCAAGCCCGCGAAGGACGTCTCCAAGGATATTCGCGAGGGCAAGCACGACAAGCAGCTCGGCGCGTGAGTTGTCTCAGCGGGCCTTCGGCGCCGGGATGTGCGTCTCCTCTTCCATGGCCCCCAGGTTCTCGAGCATCGCCTCGAGCTGGATGCGGACGAAGTCCATGTCCCCCACCCAAAGGCCCTGGAGCTTGTCGGCCACGAGGGCGCCGTCCCGGTAGAAGGAGTTCAGGATGAAGACCTCCCCGTCGCTCGGGAACACGTAGCTGTGGGCCAGTCGGGTCTTCGGCAGCGGACGGGCGGGGAAGCGGAACTGGACGCGGAGGTTGCGGCCCAGGGTGCCGCCCAATGCGGGCAAGTCCTCCCGGTTTCCCTCGTTCAGTACGACGCGCACGAGGCGGCGGGACTTGCTCAGGGCGTCGCACACGAGATGCAGGACCTCCGGGGCCACGGGGAACGGGCTCACGCAGAGAATCTGGTTGTTGCTCGCCAGGATGATCTCCCGGAGCTTGCGGCCCACGTTCTCGGGGCCCTTGTAGATCCACAGGTCCCCGTCCGTGTCCCGCGTCCTGACGCCCATGGTCTCCTTCAGGTTCCCGACCACTTCGGCGGCCGCGACGAGGTCGTCGTTGCGGCTCTGGCGGGCCTCTTCCGCGACGATGCGCGGGGCGCGGGCGCGGTAGCGGTTCGGCCGTTCCTGGGAGACCTCGATCCAGCCTTTCGCCTGGAGGGACTGGAGGATGCGGTAG
>JBBSVS010000253.1:0-753 GCA_038046665.1 Thermoplasmatota archaeon | reverse complement strand
ACGCCGAGGAGCTGGCGCACCTGCTGGGCCGTGGACACGCCGCTCCTCAGGAGGCACATGTAGGCCCGCGCCTCCTTTCCGGTGAGCCCGAGGGCTCCGAGGGCCTTCCCGACTTCCTCCTCCCGCATCGTCCTGCGCATGGGACCGCCGCTACTAAAGGCTTGGCCGAGTTATCATTTGGGCGCTGATAATTCGAAGGTGCATCGGGCGGGCCGTTCTCTGCGTTCTGACCTGAAGATTCCGCGATGGTCCGCGCTCGCAGTCTCGCGCCGCAAAAGCTTATTAGGGGTCGTCTCTTTCGTCGCCTTCCCTTGCAGGAGGCCCTGGGGGCCGCACGCACTGCAGGAGGCGATTTCCCTTGGCGGAGAAGCACTCGATCGAGACGGTAAAGAAGGCCTTGGAGGCCGCGAAGCCGCGGAACTTCAAGGAGTCCGTCGAGGTCGCGTTGAACCTGAGGGAAGTGGACATGTCCGTCCCGAAGAACCGCCTCGATGAGGAGGTCGTCCTGCCGAAGGGGCGGGGCAAGCCGGTCAAGATCTGCGTGTTCGCCTCGGGCGAGCTCGCGATGAAGGCCCGCAACGTGGCCGACCTGGTCATCCCGCCGGAGCAGATCGAGGAGTACGCGGGCAACAAGCGCAAGGCCCACAGCCTCGCTCGGGACTTCGACTATTTCATCGCCGAGGCCCCCCTAATGCCCGTGATCGGCAAGAGGCTCGGCATCGTCCTCGGGCCGCGGGGCAAGATGCCCCGGCC
>JBBSVS010000252.1:0-4563 GCA_038046665.1 Thermoplasmatota archaeon | reverse complement strand
CGCCACGCTCACCACGATGGGCACGATCAGCTTCGCGCCGCCCGACAGCACCTGATACCCGCGTCCGCCCTTCCCGCTCTGCTTCTTCCCGTAGACGACCATCGCCATGTTCGGGGGCACTTTCTTGTATCGGCTCGCGTAGAGCAGAATCGCCGCGAACACCACGCCCACAATCACCAGGATGATTGGTCCAAAGATCTCTTCTCCCGCCACAACGACCACCTCTTCTTTTCCCTAGTTCACACCTTGTGTACCTTCACGGAGTTCCCTACGACGCTCTCGATGACCACATGCTCGTCCGTCCCGATCTCCTGGTCCGCGATGGCCTGAAGGAGCGTCCTCCCGCGGGCTTCCGTGATCACGACCACCTGGCCGGGCTGACCCGTGCGGATGGGCACGAGGACCTGGCCCTTGTACCCGACGAGTTCCGTCAGGTCCACCCGGGTCTCCGCCTGGGTCTTGACGAACACATTGAACATGAGCACGTACATCCCGCCGCCCACGAGGCCCGCGAAGATGGCGGCCAGCAGGGGCGTCCAGAGGACGCCGAAGTTCAGGACCTCGAAGATTGTGCCGAAGCCGCCGAAGGCGGTCCCGAAGGCCGCCAGGATGGGCAGGCTCAGCGGGCTGAGGCCGGTGCCCACGTCGGACGGGACGTCGTGGTCGAAGTCCACGCCGCCGATGTCCCCCATCACGAGGACCAGGAGGAGCAGGACGACGAACGCAAGCATGATCCATGTGTATATGCTCAAGCCGAACAATCCATCCATAGACTCACCCCTGCTGCTTCCCTTGCCATGGCCGGGTCCCGGGCTCCGACCTCCTTGGGGGCAGCTTGACGGCTTCGGTGAGACTGCGGACCTGCGAACCGCACTTCCAACACACGCGGTCTCCCGGGCGCAACTTCACGCCGCAGTAGGCGCAGAAGTTCGCGGTTGCCCGAGGCGGCGGCGTGGAGGCCGTAGGCGTCTTGGCCTTGCCGCTCGCGGGTGGGCTCGCAGGCGGTGACGCGCGCGGCTCGCCCTCGAAGACGGTCCCGCATTCCGAGCACTTGGGGGTGTCCTCGCTCACGAGGGCCCCGCAGATCGGGCATACGTAGCCGCGGAATACGACGCCGCGATGGCCGAAACCGAGGTCGCGGTTCAGGTTGAACTCGAGCCCCCGGCCTGAGTTGAACTCCAGCTTGCGGCCTGAGTCGAACTCCAGATTCCGATTCGGGTTGAAGTTCAGGAGGTCCCCCACAACGTCACCCTCTCCGAAAGGAGACATTCGGGGGTGGCCGCATAAACCCTTTGTGGGTACTCCCGATACCGGCCCTAGAGCAGTACCCGTCGCTCCTCCTTGACCACGTTCAGGACGACCTGGGTGTATGTGTTCTCCACGTACTCCATGGACCCCAGTCGCTTGATGAATCCGTCCAGCTCGCGGATGCTTTTCAGCCGGACGACGACGATCGAGTCCCACTCCCCCGTGACATCGTACACGTGCGTGACCCGGTCGTCCTTCGCGATGCGACGCTGCACCTCGAGGAGCTTCCCCTTGTGGATCTTGACGCCAACGGTCGCGAGCACGTCGAAGCCGATCTTGGACTCGTCGATGAGGGGCGCGTAGCCCGTGATTACGCCCTCGGACTCGAGCTTGCGGACGCGGTTGGAGATCGTGCTGATGCTCGCCCCGACCTCCTTGGCGATGTCCCGGTAGGACTTCCGCGCGTCCGCGTTGAGGAGGGTGATGATTCTCGTGTCGAGATCGTCCAACTTGACCGACGGCGTCATGGAGGTCACCGGGGCATCGAGGCGTCTCTTAAGACCCTTGTCCCGCCGGTCGATTGCTCGGATTCCGCATTAGTCTTCCTATCGGACTTGGATAATGTCCATTCCATCCGTCTGAAGACGTCCATATGTCCTGTAATATGACATGATGGTTTATATATGTATCAAATCGTTCCGAAATCCAGGCAGGACGGAGCTTTTCGCCCAGCCGAAAACGCCCGATTCGGCTGGAAGGGAGAGGAAGCGGATGGCGACCAAGAAGGCTAACGGTGTAGCGGCAGTGCTAAAGAGGATGCAGGCGGAGAAGATCCGCTGGATCGATCTCCACTTTGTGGACGTGGTGGGCGGGCTCCAGCATATCACGATCCCGTCGACCTCTGTCGGACCGGACGAGTTCAAACGGGGGATCGGGAAGCTCGACGGCTCCTCGATCCGCGGCTTCAAGGAGATCCATGAGTCGGACATGGTCATGCGGCCCGACCCGAGCACCTTCGCGGTCCTCCCTTGGTACGAGGGGGAGCACAAGACCGCCCGGATGATCGTGGACGTGTACGAGGGGGCTTCCACCGAGCGCTTCACCCGCGACTCCCGCTTCATCGCGCAGAAGGCCGCCCAGTACGCGAAGGACTCCGGGTACGACACGACCTACTGGGGCCCGGAGATCGAGTTCTTCGTCTTCGACGGGATTCGCCTGACGCCCACCCCGGACCACGCGCGGAATCCGTGGTCGGGCGCGGGGTACGAGATCCTCTCCCGCGAGGCTCCGTGGCACGACAGCGGCGGCAAGGACTTCCCAGTGAGATTCAAGGAGGGCTACTACCCCGCCCCGCCCGTGGACAGCCTGCAGGACTTCCGGAACGAGGCGTGCCGCGTCCTAATCGACAACTTCGGGCTGACCCTGGACGCCCACCATCACGAGGTGGCTACCGCGGGCCAGTGCGAGATCGACATGCGGTACAGCGAGCTTGTGCCCACGGCGGACAACTGCGTCACCTACCGCTACGTGATGAAGATGGTCGCCCACAAGATGGACATGATGGCCACCTTCATGCCCAAGCCCATCTTCGGCGACAACGCGAGCGGGATGCACGTGCACCAGAGCGTCTGGACGAAGGGCAAGAACATGATGTACGACCCGGACGACGAGTACGCGGAGATCAGCCAGACCTGCCGCTACTACATCGGCGGACTCATGGACCATGCCATGGCTTTGTGCGCCGTCACGAACCCCACGACGAACTCGTACCGCCGGCTCGTGCCGGGCTACGAGGCCCCCGTGTACATCGCCTGGTCCAAGCGCAACCGCAGCGCGAACATCCGCATCCCCATGTACTACCGAGGGATCGAGGCGGCGAAGCGCATCGAGTACCGCACGCCCGATCCTTCCTGCAACCCGTACCTGGCCTTCGCGGCGTGTCTGTCCGCCGGCCTCGACGGCATCAAACGGAAGCTCGACCCCGGTGACCCCGTGGACGAGGATCTGTACCACCTGAGCGTCTCCAAGCGCAAATCCCTCGGTGTGCGCGAGCTCCCCGGATCCCTCAAGGAGTCCGTCGAGCACCTCCAGACCGACTACGTGTTCTTGAAGACGGTGTTCACCCAGGACTTCCTCGAGAAGTACGAGGAGATCAAGCTCGACGAGCACCTGCAGACCTCGCTGCGGCCGTCGCCCTACGAGTTCTACCGCTACATGGACGTGTGAGGCGCCCAGCGTCGAGGACCGGCCGCTCCGGCCCAGGGTACAAATAGGCTGCCGCCTCTGCGCAGGTGGGATGCTCGACGCCGACTTCCTCCTCCGGGTGCCGCGGAACTGGATGTCCGAGGTCACTCAGCGGTTCGGCGTCCGCATGAGAGTCGTGGACCGCAAAGCCTACGGGCGGCACGAGGTCCAGGAGCTCGTGCAACTCGAAGTGGGTGAGCGCGACCCGAACGTGTTCGGGGGAAGCCTCAATCGGCGGGAGCGGGTGAGGAAGGACATGCGGAAACGGAAGATGGTCGGTGGAGCGGCGGAGGGATCCCCGAAACTGACATCGTCCGCCACGGCCCTCATGGGCGACGAGAGGATCGGCGACCTCGTGGCGTTCCATCCCGGGCTGCGCCTCCCGCTCCACGGGATCCTGGAGGACCTGAGCCGGGAGCTCGCGAAGAGCGCCTAGACGGCCATGGGAAGGCGGGAGCATGCGCTATTCCTCGATCCGGGTCGCGATCCTCGCGAGCCTCGCTTATTTGGGGCTCTGGATCGCCTCATCCCTCGTGCGCACCTGGGCCGATCTCTCTGGAGATTCGGTCCTGGTCTCCACCCTTTCCTCGCGGGCCTGGACCGTCCTCCTGCCCGCCCAGGGGTTCATCGGCCTCATGATCATGGGGATGGCCCAGCAGTTCGTCCCTCTCTATTCGGGCCGCGAGCTCTGGAATCCGCAAGCCGCGCTCATCCAAGTTTCCTGGGCCATCGCGGGCGTGTTCCTGGCCCTCCTCGGTCCTCCTTTCGAGCCCTTCGGCCTCGGGCTCTGGTTCGCCGCGACCGTGTTCTTCCTGTTCCTCATCCTCATGACCCTGCGGACCCAGCCCCTGCCAGTCCGCCCCCAAGGCCGCCGTCCCGAGTTCATGCGCATGGACCGCTACGGGATCCCGATGACGAGCGCGGCGGTGCTCTACCTCATCGTCGCCTCCGCGGGCCTCTTCCTGGCGAGTCCCTCGGATACGTCCCTGGTCCCCTTCGCGGCGGAGAACTGGGTCTCGTTCCTCCACCTGTACACCCTGGGCTTCATCACCCTCATGATCTTCGGCGTCG
>JBBSVS010000251.1:0-1288 GCA_038046665.1 Thermoplasmatota archaeon | reverse complement strand
ACTGCCGCGTCCTGCCCAGTTACCGGCCCAAGGACGTGCTGGCGGCGGCCCAGGAGCTCGCGACCCACGCGGCCAAGACCTTCGGAGTGCAGGCGGTCGTGGGCCTCGTGAGCGAGGAGTCCAGCCCGCCCACCCGCGCGGACGCGCCCGTCGTCGGGGAGCTCCTCCGCGCGATCCGGAAGGTCCGCTCGATCCGGGCCAAGCCCGTGGGCATCGGTGGCGGCACCGTGGCGGGACCCTTGCGGAAGAAGGGCTACGATGCGGCGGTGTGGTCCACCACGGACGAGGTCGGTCACGCGATCGACGAGTATGCCCGCGTCGACCACCTCGTGGCCGACGCCAAGGTCTTCGCGGCCCTCATGGCCGGGTCGGAGTAGTCATCGCGTGGCTCGGCGTCACGGCGTCCTTGATCACGACGATGCTCACGCTGTCGAGGAGGATGTGGGCACCGCACTTAGGACAATCGATCCCGTTCCAGTGGTCCGTGCACCGGCTGGCGTCCAGGGCGATACGGATGGACTTGCAGTAGGGGCACAGGAAGCTCACGTGCAGTTCGCGGTCCTTCAACCGATCGAGGGTGACTTTGTCCACGAGGGGTTGCAAACCAGGGCCTCCGACGACCGGTCTCGAGTTGGCGCTGGTCCCATATTAAGGGCGTTGGACGGACGTCGAAGGCGGACGCCTCAGGCCGCTTCCGAGCGGGGGCTCCCGTCGAGGCGCAGGGCGCGGTCCGCGCACGACGCGGCTTCGTCATAGCGCCCGAGCTTCGTGAGCACGTAGCCCTTGTTGATCCACGCTCCCCGGTACCCGCCGTCGATTGCGAGGGCCCTCTCGTAGCACCGGAGCGCCTCTTCGTAGTGCCCGAGCCGGGCCAGGGCGTTCCCCTTGTTGTTCCAAGCGACCTCGTACTTCGGGTTCACCTTCAGCGCGGCGTTGAAGCACCGAAGGGCGTCCATGTGCTGCCCGAGCTTCATGAGGGCGTTGCCCTTGTTCAGCCACGCGACCTCGTTGTGGGGGTTGATGTCCAAGGCGGTGTCGATGGCCCGCAGGGCCTCCTCGTACCGTCCCAGGAGGATCAGGGTGGCCCCCTTGCCGTACCACGGCAGTTCCTCCCGGACCGCGCCTTTCTTGCTCAGCTCGATCGCGTGGTCGTAGTCTCGCAGGGAGCTTGCGTAGTCCCGCCTCGAGATGTCCCGCTCCGCGCGGCTCAGTTCGCGCCGGAGGGCCACGTCGAAGCGCCGGCGCAGGAGCTCCCGGGCCACGAGGAGCACGGGCCAGGGGAGGGAGG
>JBBSVS010000250.1:0-2073 GCA_038046665.1 Thermoplasmatota archaeon | reverse complement strand
ATACCGGTCACGCGGAGGGGCTCCTTTCATGGGTTGGGACGATGCGGCGGTTCGTTCCCAGGCAGGAACTTAGCATGCCACATCTCCTAGTCGTTTTGGCTTCGCATCCGGCGTCATGTTGGGCGAGATCGGGGCTTCACGAAGGTCCCATTCTGGAATTCCTCGACCGCGACCTCGAGCTCCCTCCGGTTGTTCATGACGATGGGGCCCCACCAGGCCACCGGCTCGCGGAGCGGTTTCCCGGAGATTAGGAGGAACCGTAGGGGCTGATCCATCGCCTCGATGTGGACCCTTCCCCCGTCCTTGTACAGCACGAGGTGCTCCGAGTCAACGACCTCGCCGCTCTCTCCATCGAACCGCCCTCGTCCACCGAGGACGTAGGCGAATGCCCGGTGACCCTTCTTCACAGGATGATCGAAGAGGCCGTGTGGCGCAATCCGGACATCCAAGTACTCGGGCTCGACGACGATGTCTCGAACTGGGCCGTGGACGCTGTTGAGTTCTCCAGCAACAATCTTCGCGCGGACGCCCTTCGCGGCCTCCACCTCCGGGATCTGGGCGCTCTTCACCTCCTGGTAGCGCGGGTCCATCATCTTCTTCGAGGCCGGGAGGTTCACCCAGAGCTGGAACCCGCCCATGCGGCCGTCCTCCAGGTGCTTCGGCATCTCCTGATGGATGATCCCATTGCCCGCGGTCATCCACTGCACGTCCCCGGAGCGGATGACGCCCTTGTTCCCGATGCTGTCCTCGTGCTGCACGAGGCCGTCGAGCATGTACGTCACGGTCTCAATGCCGCGATGAGGGTGCCACGGGAACCCGGCGACGAACTCCGCGGGGTTCTCGGAGCGGAAGTCGTCTAGGAGGAGGAAGGGATCGAGCCGAGGCACTTCGTGAGACCCGAAGGCGCGACGGAGATGCACCCCGGCACCCTCGATCGTCTCTCGGCTGGGAAGGACCTGCTCGATTCGGCGTGCCGAATCCGTGTCCGTTTCCGGCATGGCCCATCCTAGGCTCCGGCGATATTTAAGGGGCCTCTACGGCACCCAGGAGCATTGGCAGGCCATGAAGAGGAACGGATGTCTGGACCGACGTCGCGGGTCCACGACGGGTTTCCTCTCAACGATTGCGGGACGGTCCACCGCAGTCACTTGGCTTGAGGGACCGACGGCGGATTGCCTACCACATCGACTCTCGGTCCAAGAGCGTGCGATACGCCGCCGTGAGCCGAGCCGTCACCGGTCCGGGGGAGGACTTCGCCCGGAAACCGCCGACCTCGGTGACGCCGAGGATTCCGACTCCGCTCCCGGTGAGGAAGACTTCCTCCGCGGAAGGCAGGTCCTCGACGGCCACGGGCACCTCCTCGGGTCGGACCCCGAGCACGGGGGCTAGCTCGAGGACGGCTTCGCGCGTCACCCCGGCCAGCGCGCCCTCGGAAAGAGGGGGCGTTCGCAGACCTCCTCCGGAGACGAGGAAGAGATTCCGCGAGGTCGTCTCCACAATCCGTCCCGCGGGATTCATCAGGACCGCGTCGAAGGCCCCGGCTCTTCTGGCCTCGCGAAGGGCCATCGCCTCCGCCGCACGGGAGGTCGTTTTGCACCGGCTCAGGGGGCCGGGCATCCGCCGAATCGAGTCCACGATTCGAAGAGCCACGCGCCCAGGCGTTTCCGGAAGGGGACGGAACGTCACGGCCGCCGTGCCCGCGAGTCCCGCGTCGCGGTTGGGGCCCGTAATCGTAATCCGCACCAGGCCCTGGGCGACATGGGATTCGTCGACGACGGCTCGGACCCCGCGACGGAGATCGTCCCGTGCGCAGGGGAACGGGAGATCCAGGGCCCGAAGGCTCTCGTCGAGCCGCCTCAGATGACGGTCGAACCGGAACGGTGCGCCGCGATGCACGCGGATGGTCTCGAAAACGCCGTCCCCGTGGAGGAACCCTTCGTCCGCGAGGGGCACTCGGGCTTCGTCCGCTTGCAGGAGCTCACCGTTCAGCCACGCGTATGCCGTCCGTGGTCACCTCCACGCGGTCCATCGTCAGGGCTTCAGCATGGCCCCGGAATTTGTCCCGCGTTTCCC
>JBBSVS010000249.1:0-20843 GCA_038046665.1 Thermoplasmatota archaeon | reverse complement strand
CTGACCGCCGTGGTCGACCGGACGGATGGGGACGGTTCCGCGAAGGTGAGATCCGCCTTCGAGGATGTCGAGGCCCGCCTCGCGGACCGCGGGTTACGCGTACGGTGGACCGTGTCCGCGGAGATCGTGGACATCCCGATCATGGGTGCGACGAAATCGGCGAAGAAGCACCACACGCTCTTCGTTTCCGCCGCCGCAATCCGGTCCGGCGCGCTCGACGGGCTCGTTGCTCACGAAATGGGCCACATGCTCCTCACTGAATCGGGCCATGCGTCTCACAACCCCGTGGTCTTCAAGAAGATCGGTCAGATGGTCCGCATCCCTTCCGCAGCGAGGTTCGTGTTCGGAGAGGCCTTCAACCATATTCAGGACATCTACGCCGACGACCTCTCGTTCCGGGCGGGCCTTGACGACCGTGCGTACGGTTTCTTCTCTTCGTGGATCGCGGGCCACAAGAGCTCGGTGGGCCACGATCGGTGGTGGAACGTCGGGGTCAGCGTGAGCAACGGGTTCGCCCTCGGCAACCTCGTCCGCCACAGCTTGATCGGGCCCGAGGACGAGCTGTGGGAGACGGCCCGCTCGATCGATCGCCGGGCCAAGATGCGCGCGGTGGACGCGTTCGCGGACTTCTTCGCTTCTCTCCCCATCGAGCCCAAGCCCAAGGTCTTCGTGGGGAGCGTCCAGACCCTCGCGGACTCCATGGCGCAGGCCCACGATTCCCGCATGTTTTAATACGTCCGCGAGGCTGACTCCGTATCTCTTGAGGTGACCGAGTGCCGGAAGAGCTGGACACGACGCAGGTCCCGCCCCACATCATGGCGGCGATGCGCGAGCGCATGAAGATGGCGCAGCGCATGGGCAAGATCAAGCACAAGATCGTCGTCATGTCCGGCAAAGGCGGGGTCGGGAAGAGCACCGTGGCCTCGAACCTGGCCTGCGTCCTCGCGGAGGAGGGCACCGTGGGCCTCGTCGACGCCGACGTCACGGGCCCGGACATCGCGAAGATCATGGGCGTGGAGGACGAGCAGGTCAAGGCCACGGAGACGGGCATGGATCCCACCGTGGGCCCAAACGGCGTCAAGATCATCTCCATGGCCCAGCTCATCGAGCGTGACACCGCGATCGTGTGGCGCGGGCCGCTGAAGATCAAGGCCCTGAAGCAGATGCTCTCCGACGTGGAGTGGGGGGAACTCGACTACCTCGTGATCGACCTCCCGCCGGGCACGAGCGACGAGCCTTTGAGCATCGCCCAGGAGATTCCCGACGCGGACGGCGCGGTCGTGGTCACCACGCCCCAGGAGGTCTCCCTCCTGGACGTCCGCAAGTCGATCAACTTCGCGAAGGCGGTCAACCTGCCCATCCTCGGCGTCGTCGAGAACATGAGCGGGCTCGTTTGCCCCCACTGCGGCAACGAGATCGACGTGTTCAAGGTGGGCGGCGGAGAGGCCGCCGCGAAGGAGCTCGGTCTTCCGTTCCTGGGCCGCGTGCCCTTGGATCCGCAGATCGTCATCGGCGGAGACGCGGGCAAGCCCTTCGTAATCGAGAACCCGAATTCCGAGGCCACGAAGGCCTTCCGCACGATCGTCGCGAACCTGCGTAAGCAGCTCAAGACACCGCAGCCGCGTCCGTCAGGCCCACTGGTGAAATGATCAGGTCCACCGGTTGATCGTGGCCTCGATCTGGGCTCGCGGGAGCGCGCCGACGATCCCGTCCACGAGCTTGCCGTCCTTGAACAGGAGCATCGTGGGGATCGACATGACCTGGAAGCGCGCGGCGGTGCGGGGGTTCTCGTCCACATTCAGCTTCGCGAGGCGCATCGAACCCGCGCGATCTCTTGCGATCTGCTCGAGGACGGGCGAGACTCGCAGACACGGCCCGCACCAGGCGGCCCAGAAGTCCACGAGGACCAGGCCGGGTTTGGAAACCTCCTGATTGAAGGTGGCGTCCGTCACGAGGATTGGCTTGCCATCTGGGGAAGCCCCCGCAGCAACCACCTTCGGCGCGGACGCCGCTTTCATCAGTTCTTGGAGCTTGCGGGCCCGGATCGCTTCCAACTCGGGATCCGCCATGATTGTTTCACCCAGCCGGCGGAATAAAGGACTTTGGTACGGACGTTTCAGGCGTGGATTGCGGCGGCTTCGTTATACTCTTCGGCGAGGGGTCCAAGCAACGTCGTCTCCCGGCGGACGAAGGCGAACTCGCGATCCTGGAAGGTACTCGGGTCGATCGGGATCAGGAGGATTGCGTCGTGGAGCGCGACGACTTCGTTCAAGTCGTGGAGGAGCGCGAGGACCGAGCTGAAGTCGTTGTGGGCCACGAGGTACTCGAACCCGTCCAGGAGGACGACGGCGTTCTCGCCCAGGGAGATGAAGTGCTCCACCGCGAGGGCGACTTTCTCGGGCGGTGAAGGCCGCACGGAGTTCTTCTCCGTGGCCACGCGGCTCAGCCAGAGGATTGGCGTACGCTCGAGGCCGTAGTCCTGCATGACCGCCTTCGGGGAGCGGCGCGTGATGCAGAGGCCCTGCGCCCCGTGCGTCACGAGGTCCTTGAAGATCTCAAAGCCCTGCTGTCCGTCCCGCTCGAGGATTGCGTACGTGCGCGAACGCTCCAGGCGGTAGGTGGGCTTCGTCATCGCCTGGGCCTCCGCCGCGGGAACGACGAGATCCTGCAGGAAGGACTTCTCGCGGATGGCGAAGGCGATGAGACCGATGAGGGCCATCTCCACCACGAACCCCGGTGCCCGCAGGTCGATGGCGAAGTTCGGCAGGACGATCTCGAAGAGCAACTCGCCGATGGCGAAGCCGCTGATGCCCATGATGACGAAGTACGTGTCCCGGCGCACGTCGCGTCCGGGGTTGGTCTTCCTCATGTGGTTGGTGAAGCGGTAGGGCGCGTAGAGGGTGAGGGTGCCGACCGCCACGCCGTTGATGAAGAGGAAGTAGGGCTCGAACTGGATGACGGTCGGGTAGGTCGAGACAACCGTGACGGGAGAGATGTAGATCGCGATGACGGCCATGGCCATGATGAACAAATAGAACACGTAGGAGTTCGGGAACTCTTCGGTCATGTATTTCAGGAAGTCCCGGCGGGTCGTGATCGAGGGCGTCGTCGCGACGACGATGAACGCGCCAATCGTCATGCTGAACGCATAGTCGAAGGTCGCCTGCACGCGCTTGGAGAGGACGATGCCTTCTTTCAGGGCGTTCTGGTCCGTCTGCCCCGGGTTCGTGATGTAGAATGTGATGAGGACGTTCGAGACCATCGCGCACATGAGCAGCAGGGTCGCGAAAAGCAGCACGTGCTTCTGGAACACCTTGTGGGTCTTCTGCCGGACGATGGCGATGAGCACCAGGAGGGAGAGGAAGAGCGCGCTGAGGGCGCTCAGGTACGCTACCACGCTCAAATCGCTGGCCAGAGGATAGCCTCCGCGACCGGATCGACGGTCCGGTTTGCGTCTCCCAGACTACTTAAGCGGTCCCTGCTTGTTATCGAGTCCGATTCCGACCCTTCCATCTCCCCGCTCTCATGATTGAGAATCGGAATGAATAACTTCGGCTCGGCCCTTGATACGAACCTGCGCCAACCCGGTCCTTCGTTGGTATTGTGACGGTTCAGGCGTTGCAGTCTCTCGGGATCAACCGGGAGGATGTGGAGCTCCTCTCCCACACCGTGCTGCGCCTGGGAGGGTATGCGGAGGGGCTTTTCGATTTCCACTCCTTCGGGTTCGACAAGAGCATCCTCCGGCAGCACATCTCGAACGTCTACGAGATGCTCCTGCGCATGAAGGACCGTTCCGTGTCCTACGGCCTCCCGCTGCGCCCGCCGAACATCCCGCCGAGCGCGTTCGGGGAGGACCAGGGCGAGACGTGGAACTACCTGCAGACGCTGCGCTTCGCCGCGGGCTCCGTCATGATGACGGAGAAGTACCGCCGGTACATGACCCTCGACAACATGTACAACGCCCTGACGGCGAAGATCCTCCACAAGTGCATGATCGGGATCATGGACGACCTCATCGACAAGAGCGCCTACTCCTACCTGGAGGCGAAGGACCTCCACCACATGGTCCTCAGTTCGATGGTCGACCCGGACTTCGACGAGACGATCTTCGTGAAGCGGCTCATCGGGATACTGAAGCAGGAGCACGTGCCCCTCTTCGATCTGATGAACAGCATCACGAAGGGCTTCAACGTCCTCTGGAACCGCTCGCCCCACGGCGCGGACTACTTCTACCAGATGGAGGTCCTCGACGAGCGCGTGGCCCTGGGCCAGGCCCTCACGATGTTCCAGAAGGAACCTAACTTCAGCATCCTGAAGATGCGGAAGCTGGCCACCGCCTTCTACGAGCCGAACGCCAGCGACATGGCCTGGTGGGAGAAGCTCGGGGCGCACGTGTCCGCGACCGTGAGGTACAACTTCATCGACATGGCCTTCTCGGATCATCTCTACGACCTGAGGAAGCTCGACAACTTCCTCACGGGCTGGTACTACTACGACACCGCGATCATCCTCATGGACCACGTGACGAGCATCCACCAGGACCTGCGCAACGGGATTGCGCACCTCTCCCTGATCGCGATGCGTCCGAAGGAGCTGGAGAACGTCACGAACCTGAAAAACTACAATCCCGGGCTCACGGTCGAGGACTACGACGAGCACCTGCGACGCATCGCCCAGCTCACCTCCATGGCCCTCGAGCTCGTGGACAAGGATTTCCACGACGAGAGCCTCTACTACCCGTTCATCACGATCATGATGCCCGTCGTGATGATGGCCGACTGGATCGGGAAGCGGGACGACATGATCCACACCTTCCTCGAGGCCATCGCGCCCGCGATCCGACAGACCGCAGCGAACGGCGGCGACGCTTCTGGATTCGCCGACGTGGCGGAGAAGGCGTGAGTTAGGCGCTCGTCTCCTCGGGATGAACTGAATCTCTCTCCATGCGATCGGCCCGCACTCCTCCCTGCACTATGTACCAGTGCGGTAGTAAACCATTAAATAAGTCCCAACCTTAGCGCGTCCTAGGCACCGCGTGGGTGGGCCGCAGCGATGACCGGTTCGTGGGACTTTGGCGTCGCGGAGGAGTTGGCCCGGGTCGAACAGAGGATCCGGGACAGTGTGGTCTCCGAGGAGCCTCTCCTGACGGACATCGCGACCTACGTGATCGCGGCGGGCGGGAAGCGCATCCGGCCCACGGTCACCCTGCTGGCCTTCCAGGCCCTGGGCGGGAAGGACGTGCGGCAGGCGATCGACCTCGCCACCGCCCTCGAGCTCATCCACAGCGCCACCCTGATCCACGACGACATCAACGACGGCGGGGAGATGCGCCGGGGCCGCGTGGCGGCCTACAAGAGGTTCGGGCTGCAGAACGCCCTCGTCACTGGCGATTTCCTCTTCGTGAAGGCCTTCGGAATCGGCGGGAAGTTCGACGCGGACATCGTCGAGCTCACCGCGAACGCCTGCGTGGCCCTGGCCGAGGGAGAGATCGCCCAGAAGCGGCACGCCTTCGATCTGGACGTGACGCGCGACGAGTACCTGGATATCATCCGCCGCAAGACCGCGCTCGCGATCATGGCCGGCGCCAAGATTGCCGGCCTCCTCGCCGGGGCGCGCCTCGAGGACGTCGAGGCCGTCGGCGACTACGGCCTGAACCTGGGCCTCGCCTTCCAGATTATCGATGACGTCCTCGACGTGATCGGGGACGAGGTGCGCCTGGGCAAGCCCGCAGGCACGGACATCAAGGAGGGCAACGTCACCCTCCCGGTGATCCACGCCCTCAACAACGGGAGCGCTATCGACAAGGCCGAGCTCGCGCGCATCATCGCGAAGCGCCGCAAGCCGGAGGAGGACGTGCGGAAGGCCCTCGCCATGCTCCGCGTCTCCGGCGCCGTGGAGAAGGCCCGGGCGGACGCCCGCCAATTCGGGCAGCTCGCCAAGGACGCGATCCAGCCGCTCCCGGACGGCGAATCGAAGCGGAACATGATTCGCCTCGTGGACTTCGTGCTGAGCCGCGAAGCCTGACGGGGGTGCGACCACGCCGTACGATGTGATCGTGGTCGGCGCGGGCCCCGCCGGCAGCACCGCCGCGCGGTACGCGGCCCGACGCGGCTTGAAGGTCCTCCTCCTGGACAAGCGCAAGGAGATCGGCGTCCCGGTGCAGTGCGGCGAGTACGTCGCGGAGAACAACGAGGTCCGGGCGATCTTCCCCACGGTGACGGACGTCGACGACCTCATGGAGGTCCCCCACCGGGTCAAACAGATTGACACGCCGCTCATCCGCATCTGGTCCCCGAAGGGTCGCGTGTACGACGTCCCCTTCCATGGGTACACGGTGCGGCGGGACAAGATGGACCAGGGCATCGCGGAGCAGGCGGTCCGGGAAGGCGCGGCCCTCCTGAAGGAGACGCCGGTCCTCCGGGTGCGCGGGAACGAGGTCTTCACGCCCCGGGGCACCTTCGAGGGCGAGGTAATCGTCGGCGCGGATGGACCGCGGTCCACCGTCGCCCAGAGCGTCGGTCTCCCTTGGCCGACGTCGGCCCCGGCGATGAGCACGACCGCGGACGGCTCCTTCAGCAACGTCACCGACATGTTCTTCGGGAACCTCGCCCCCGGAGGGTACGCGTGGATCATCCCGAAAGGGTCGTGTGCGAACGTCGGCCTCGGGACGTGGGAGCACTTCCACGGGAACCTTCGTCAGCTCTTCGACAAGTTCCTCACCGCGCGGGACATCCGACCAGGGAAGGCCACGGGCGGCTATGTGCCCGTCCTGGGACCCGTCGAGCGCACGGTGAAGGACCGCGCGATCCTCGTGGGGGACGCCGCGGGCATGGTCATGGCCACGAACGGCGGCGGCATCAACGTCTGCATGATCGCGGGGCGCATCGCCGGGATGACGGCCGCGGACCACCTCCTGGGCGGCGTGCCCCTCGACGCCTACGAGCAGCGGTGGCGCGCGGTGCTCGAAGGTCCGCTGGACCAAGGGGTGCAGATCAAGAAGCTCGCGGACCGTTTCTTCGGGAGCGACCGGCTCCTCGAGGCAGCGATGGTCCTCCTCGGGCAGAGGCGGATGGGCCGCGCGATTCGCTGCCAGCGCCTCTTCCGGCCCGGCGTCGCCGAGGCGCTCTGAGCGAGGACCCGTCCGTTGGCGGGCATCGATTGAACCGCTTCGAATCGGTCCGCCCCCGGAGGCCCGCGTCATGATCGCTCGCACCTGGCATGGGGTCACCCCCGCCTCGAAGGCGGACGAGTACCTCGAGTTCCTGAAGAAGACCGGCGTGAAGGACTATCGCGCAACGATGGGGAATCGCGGCGTATTCGTCCTCCGCAAGGTCTCGGAGGACCGGGCGGACTTCCTCCTGCTCTCGCTCTGGGACGAAGTCGAGGGGATCCGGAGATTCGCCGGCCCGGATGCGGAGAAGGCCTTCTACTATCCGGAGGACGAGGACTTCCTCCTGGAGTTCGAGCCCGTCGTGACACACCACGAGGTCCTCGTTGGTCCGTGACGCGCGGCTCCCGCCCTTTCGAGAGTAAAAGCTTATAGAGCCGGGGGAGTTCAGAAGCGATTCCATGGACTTTCAGTTCCTCGGGGGCGCCTCCGAGGTCGGCCGCCTAGGGATGGTCCTCAAGAACGGACCCACCTCCGTCCTCTTCGATTACGGGCTCCTCCCGAAGGATCCGCCCCAGTACCCCCTGCCGGCGCCCCCCGTGGACGGCATGTTCGTCAGCCACGCGCACCTGGACCACACTGGGATGATCCCGTGGATCACGCGCCGCCAGGACGTGGACGTCGTCCTGACACCGCCCACCGCCGACGTGGCGGACCTCCTTCTCGAGGACAGCCTGAAGATTGCCGACGCCGAGGGTTTCGACGCGCCCTTCGACGATCACGACCTGAGGATCGCGCGGCGGCACTACCGCACCGTCGACTTCCAGGACAATGTTGACATGGGGGAGCTCGAGGTCACCGCGCATCCTGCGGGGCATATCCCCGGGGCGACGATGTACGAAATCAACGGCAACCAGACGATGTTGTTCACGGGAGACCTGCACACCCTGACCACGGACCTGGTCTGGGGCGCGCGGCCCGTGAAGTGTGATACGCTCTTCATCGAATCGACGTACGCCGGGCGGCAACATCCGGAGCGGCTCAAGTCCGAGTACGCCTTCCTGAAGAAGATCGATCAGGTTGTGAACCGCGGCGGCCTCGCCCTCGTGCCCTCCTTTGCGGTCGGACGCACCCAGGACATCATCCTCACTTTAGCGAAGGCCCGCCACGAGGTCTGGCTGGACGGCATGGGCAAGAAAGTCAACTCCATCTACGTCCAGCATCCGGAATACATCCGCTCCGTGAAGAAGCTCCGACAGGCGATGAACCACGTGAATGTCGTGCGCAACCCGAAGGAGCGAGACCTCGCGCTGAAGGGAGAGGTCATTGTCACGACCAGCGGGATGCTCGACGGCGGTCCCGTGCTGCGCTACCTCGAGGCGATTCGAGAGGATTCCAAGAGCGCGATCCTCCTCACGGGCTACCAGGTGGAGGGCACGAACGGTCGGCGGCTCATCGACGAGGGCGTCGTCGACCTGTGGGGCGTGGACGTGGACATCAAGATCGAGTGGCAGAAGTTCGACTTCTCGGCCCACGCCGGCCACGACGACCTGGTGCGCTTCGTCGAAGCCTGCGATCCGCAGCGCGTCGTCCTCATGCACGGGGAGAACCGGGAGATTCTCGGGGAGGCCCTCGAGGGCCGCGAGGTGGTCCTGCCTAAGGAAGGGCAGTGGTATTCCCTCTAGATGCCCACATTCCTGGCAATCATCATCCGGAGCGCCTTGCCCACATACTTGAGGAGGCGCGGCTCCTCTTTGATGAGGGCCCAACCGACCTTCGAAGGGAAGTCGATGTCCCCTTTCGCCTCGATGAGCTTGAGGATTTCCGGGTTGTCGAAGATGTCGAACAGCTCCTCGAACTGCTCATCCGTGAGCCGCTGGAAGCTCTCGTGGATCGCGAGGTCCTTTCGGAGCTCCTTCCCGATGGACTTCGTCCACGCCCGGTGGTAGCGGTGCATCATCCGGGCGGAGTAGTCCTTCGCCTCCAGGGCCTGCACCGCCACCTCCGCCGCGAGGCTCGCACAATGCAGGCTCGTGAAGATCCCGCCGCCGCTCGTGGCCTTGGCCTGGCACGCGGCATCGCCCACGATCATCACGTTGTCCGCATAGGTGCGGTGGGGGAATCCGATCGGGATCCCCCCCACGATGTACAGGATGGGCTGCGCCCCTTTCGTGTATCGTTGCACGATCGGATTTTGGAGCATTTGCTCCAAAAAGGCGTAGGCGTTTCCTTGGCCCAGGCAGAGGCCGACCCGCGCGGTATCTCCGCTCGGGATGATCCAGCCGAAGAAACCCGGGGCGATCTCGTTGCCCACGAACAGCTTGACGAGGCCTGGGTCGCCACGGACTCCCGCCATCTCGACCTCGAAGCCGGGAAGGATCTTCTTCGGTCGCAGGATGTCGAACCACTTGGCGACGTTCGACCGCACGCCGTCGCAGCCGATTACGATCTTGCCATGGATCGTCTTCGTGGCCCCGTCCTGGTCGACGTGGACCGCGACGCCTGCTTCGTCCCGCTCCGCTCCTTGCGCCTGTGCGCCGAGGAAGGTCTTGGCTCCCGCACGCACGGCCTCCGTCACGATCGCACGGTCGAACATGGCCCGGTCGACCACGACCGCTTCCGTCTCGTGGCCATCGATCCGGAGGCATCGCCCCTTCGGCGAGTAGATCTCCGCGCCGTGGACCTCGCCAATGATCGTCTCCTTGCACTTCACGTAATCGAAGACGCGGGGCGTGACGAGCCCGCCGCATTGGATCGGCTCTCCGATCTCGCGATGCTCCTCGATGAGCGCGACGGAATAGCCCTTCCGCGCGACGCGCTCGGCCGCGAGGCCGCCTGCCGGGCCGGCGCCCACGATGACGACGTCGAAGGAGTTCGCGGCCCCATCCACCGCGGGGTCACTCCTTGAGGCGCATGATGAACCCGAGGAAGTTCTCCAGGTGCCGCGAAAGGGAAGCGTTGTCCGTGTAACCGCATGCGGACAGGTCCGGGGAGGCAATCAGGGCGCTCTGCCCGTCCACGATGACGTCGGTCGCGATGAGGCCCTTGCGGTAGACGACCGTGGCGCCCTGCGGGACCTTCTGCCCCGGTTCCGTGATGATCGTAAATCTAATCCCGCGGCCCACCGCGTGCTCGATCTTCTTCTCCAACTTCTCGCGGATCTCGGAGAACGTGGGGGTGGAGACCATGAAGCTCTCCGAGGATTTGTCCAGGAGCTCTCCGATTTTCTCCAACACGCGGGGCTTCGTGCCGATCGTGTAGACGAGCTGCGGCTCGCCCTTGTCCCGCAGCACCTCATGGAGGAGGTCGAGCTTGTCGAACGTGTCGTTGAGGTGGTCCATGACGCGGCTCTTCACCTTGCCCGGCGCCTCGGGCTTGAAGATCGTCGGCCGGCCCCGCGTGCTGATCGCGAACCCCTTCGAGCAGAGGCTCTGGAGGACCTTGTACGCCGAGGTGCGCGGGATGCGGGCCGTGGCCGCGATCGTCTCCGCGCTCCCGTACCCGTGAGCCACGAGGGCGATGTATCCGCGGGCCTCGTAACTCGAGAGTCCGATGGACTCGAGGGTCCTGCTCGCCTGCTCGAACTCCTTCTCCAGGTCCACGCCCGTCTCGAGGAGCTTGGAGATCTCCGCAGGCAGCACGGAGGCGTGGATACGGAGTTGGGCGTTTAACCCTTTGTCCCTCGACCCGGGCGGGCTGCGTTTCCATGGAGGCGGAGGGGTAGAAGCCTTTATGTCATGGAGGGGGGTATTGCTCGGGCGGATGCGCTCCCGCCGCCCCCTCCTCCTCGCCCTCGTGCTGGGCGTCCTCCTGTTTTGGACGGCCCTCCCACCGACGAAGGGTCAAGCGGGCAACGGGACGATGGTCGTGAGCTCGGACTACGAGCTCTTCGGCACGTCCCAGCTCAATGGCGGCGGCCACGTCACTTGGACCCTGACCGGGGACAAGGCCCAGGACCTGCGTGCCAAGATCATCCACCTCTTCGACGAGTACACCGTGATCCCGAAGGGCTTCCGCTGGGCGGGCGCGCCCACGAGCGGGGGGGGGCGGAGCGGGCAGCTCACCGCCGCAGAGGGCCTGGCCTACACCGACCGTGTCGAGCTGGAGCTCGAGGGCTATCTCAACGGGAGCGGCGGATCCCAGATCGGGTACTTCCTGCTCGACCGCGCGGACCTCTTCGACAAAGACCCGGCCACCGGGTTCCAGCGCAGCACCGCGGGGATCGTCGAGACCGACGTGAACTCGACCGTCGACCTGCAGATCAAGTTCCTCTTCAACGGATACTCGACGACACCGGACACCGCGATGCCCCTGGCCACATCCGTCTATGCGCAGGCCCTGTACAACGTCTTCTCCCTCGATGCGGTCCAGTCCCCTACGATGAGCCCGTCCGGATCCTATCCGGGCTCCTGGCCCTTCCTCACGGAGGGCGGCTGGCGCATCAAGAACTTCGACGCGACGCATCCGGCGCTCTGGGCGGGGAACACATCCTCCTGTGCGACGGGCGATTCCCTCTCGTGCCGCTACGATGCGGGCACGAACGCCTTGGCGCGCACGTTCATGGACCAGGCCCTCACGCCCGAGGTGCCCTGGCTCGACCTGCGTTTCGCGACCTCTTCCTGGATATCCTTCAATTACACGGGTCGAGTGGATTCCGGTGCCGACATCCTGTCCGTCCAGGCGTCCACCGCGCCGACCTACGCGGACTGGACGACGCTCCCGAACGGCAACTTCTCCGCCGCGCAGAACACGGCGGACGGGGACTGGCGGACGGTCTCCCTCAACCTCTCGGGATACCTGGGCCAGAAGGTCCGCCTCCGCCTCGCGTTCGTCTCCCCGGCGGGCGGGAGCCGGGGCTTCTTCGTCCGGGACGTGGACATCCACGCGCCCAGCGTGTACGAGGGCCCGGTCGTCCAATCGGACGCCCACTACCTCATCGGCACCCTGAGCTTCTCCAACTTCCAGGTCCCCTCGGGAGGCGTGACCCTGATCCGCACCCCGGGCGGGGAGATCCTCTACCACTCCCTCGGCTGGTCCACGGACGCCCCGCCTCCGGTGGACTCCGTCCGCTTCGAGACCTTCAACGTCGGGGAGAACCCCCAGATGCTCTTCGCGGTCATGCTCGTGGCCGCGTACTTCATCTCCCGCCTCCAAGAGAAGGCCTACGATGCGTATCGCGAGGCCCACCCGAGCGTCTACCGCCCCGCGGTCCACAAGGCCTCATGGCTGCACTGGATCGGGAAGGCGGCCATCGCCCTCCTCATCCTGTTCTACTTCATCCCCACGGCCACCTACGCGATCGGCGTGCGCCTCTACTTCAACGGCCCCGCGTACTGGTTCTTCGCCCTCACCCTCGCCCTCGGCATCGGCCTGGGCACCCGGTCCTACTATCGCCAGCTCCTGGAGGAGGCACCCCCGCCGAGCGAGCCCGCGAAGGCGGCTGCGGTCCCCGTCGTGATTCCGGAGGAGCCCGAGCCCGCCAAGGCGCCCGAGGTCGTGAGCCGCTGCACCCACTGCCTGCGGCCGGTCCTGGAGGGGGACAAGACCTATAAGTGCACCTGCGGCGCCCAGTACCACCTGAGCTGTGCCAGCGGCCTCATGAAGTGCGCGACCTGTCGCAAACCCTTCGCGCTCGAGGTCGTCCGCGAGAAGAAGTCCGTCTCCATGCGCTGCGAGTCCTGCGGCGAGGTCCAGACCGTCCCCGAGGGTGCGGACCCGCGCGCCTTGACCTGCGCCTCCTGCGGGGGCCGCTTGCGGCATCTGGACGCGGGCAAACGCTATCTGGTCATCGCGAGCAACCCCGCCATCGCGTTCAACTGGATGCGGGACCTGGCCAAGGGTGGGAAGCCCTCCCTGTGCCTGACCTCCGCCACGCCGGAGCGGCTTCGCCTGGAGTTCGGCCTCAAGGGCCCGCAGTTCCTCCAGGTGTCGTCCCAGGGCGGTGCCGGAGCCGTGGACCCGAAGAAGCTGGATCCCCAGGGGCTCAAGTCCATCCTTCCGATCGCGCGGGAGGGGAAGGGCGGCGTCATCCTGTACGACGGCCTGGATCAGATGATCTCCCAGTCCTCCCTGGGCGACATCATCCGATTCTTGCGGAAGGCCAATGACATGGCCTTCGTGCACGGCGTCACGGTCATCGCCCGTGTCGGCCCGGGCGTCCTTGCCGATTCGGAGGTGCAGCGTCTGGCCGCCGAGTTCGACGAGGTCCTCGACCTCTCCGCGCAGCTGTGACTTCTACCCTTCCGGCGGTCCCGCCCAGCGAGGTCCCAGGTCGTGCTCCACGTCCAGGTGGTCCAGGATCCGCCCGACGACGAAGTCCACGAGGTCCTCGATCTCCTTGGGCCTCCCATAGAAACCGGGAGAGGCGGGGAGGATCGTGACGCCCGCGCGGGCGAGCTTGAGCATGTTCTCCAGGGCGATTGCGCTCACGGGCGTCTCGCGGGGGACCAGGATGAGCTTCCGCTGTTCCTTGAGGGCCACCGCCGCCGCGCGCGTGACGAGGTTGTCTGCGATTCCCGCGGCGATCTTGGCGAGCGTGGTCCCGCTGCAGGGGACCACCACGAGGGCCGAGACGAGGTGGCTCCCGGAGGCAGGCGGCGCCGCGAGTTCATCTCCGCGGTAGACCTCGCGGGCCCCTGCGGTGAAGTCCTTCGGCGTGAGCCCGAGCTCGTACTTGATCACGGGCTCCGCGTCTCTCGACAGGATGACGTCCGTGCGCGATCCGAGCACCTCGATGAGCCGGCGTGCGTAGGCCGCGCCCGATGCGCCCGTGACCGCGACGAGGATCGCCACGTCCGAACCTCGACGAGTGGAGGCGGGCGCCCGTACATGAACATTCCCCGCGCCCGCGCGAAGGTATATGCCGCCTCTCGGGTTCGGCGGCCCCGTGCCCGCCTATCGCCTCCGTCCTTCGACCTTAAGGGACATGGACTTGCTCGTCCGGCATCGACGCGGGATGTGGGAGGAGATCGCCGAGATTCCTCGCGAGGAGCTCGATGCCGCGGACGCGCGGTATCGGCGGTGGGCCCGCCCCCGTCTCCGATCGGGTAATCTCATGAGATTCATCATCGAGGCCGCCGACGGGCGCCGGTCGCCAGCGGCTGCATCTGGATGATGCTCACGCAACCCCGGCCCTTATGGAAGTCCACGACGGCTCCCTACCTGATGTCCATGTACACGGAGCGGGACCACCGCCAGAGGGGCCTCGCCACGCGAATCGTCCACGAGGCCCCTCGGTGGGCCCGCGCACAAGGTTGCGACGTGATGCTCCTGCATGCCTCCGCGTATGGGGAGGCGATCTACCGACGCGCCGGTTTCTCCTTCACCCGGGAGATGCGGCTACGGCTCAATGAGGGCCCGGGGCGAAGAGGGACGAAGCGCCGTCGAAAGACGAAGACGCGCTGACGCGAGGACTGCCGTCCGGTCCCCGGCGGTCACTCCTCTCCCTAGGAGCGCCCCGGGCCACGCAAGCCTTCATATACGACCTCGATTTATGAAGGCCGAACTTCAACGAGTGTCCGCTATGACAAGTGCATTCGATGTACCCCCGGGACTTCTCATCGAGAGGCTCAAGGAGCACCTCGAGAAGGAGGGTAAGGTCAAACCGCCTGAATGGGCCAGCTTCGCCCGCACGGGCGTTCACACGGAGAAGGCCCCGGTCCAGAAGGACTGGTGGTACCGCCGCATGGCCGCGGTCCTCCGCAAGGTCTACGTGAACGGTCCGGTCGGCACGACGCACCTCGCCTCGAAGTTCGGCGGCCGGCGGGACCGTGGCTCGGCGCCCTACCACCCGCGACGCGGCTCCCGCTCGGTTGCGCGCGAGGCGATGCAGCAGCTCGAGACGCTGGGTTACCTCTCGAAGACGGACAAGAAGGGCCGCACGATCACCCCCGCCGGAAGGAAGCTCCTGGACGGGCTGTCCCATCAGATCATCCTGGAACTCGCGAAGACGAACCCCGAGCTGACCAAGTACGCGGGAGGCCACTGAACCGATGGCCATGGACGACGAGGAACTGGACGCGATCCGCCGGAGGAAGCTCCAGGAGCTCCAGCAAGCCCAAGTCCAATCCGTGGCCCAGCAGCAGTACCGGGAACAGGTCGAAGCCCAGAAGCAGACGATCCTCCGGCAGATCCTGACGCCGGAGGCGCGGGAGCGGCTCGGCCGGATCGAGCTCGCCTATCCGGAGCTCGCGGACAGCATCGAGAACCAGCTCATCGCCTTGGCCCAGAGCGGCCGGGTCCAGAAGGTCATCGACGACGCGACCCTGCGGCAGATCCTCGAGCGGGTCATGCCCCGCCGGCGCGAGATCAAGATCGAGAGGCGTTAACCGTGGCGAGGAACAAGCCCTACGCGAAGAAGCGCCGGCTCATGCGCGCGGTGAAGTCGAACCGCCGCGTCCCGGCGTGGGTCGTTCAGAGGACTGCCCGGAGGTTCACCCGCCACCCCAAGAAGCGGAGCTGGCGGCGGAACAAGCTGAAGGCGTGAGACCATGGCGGAACAGGAAGAGGAGCGGATCATGATCGTGCCCCTGCGGGCCGCCTGGGCGGCCTCCCGCACGGACCGTGCGCCCCGCGCGATCAAGGCGATCAAGGAATACGTCCAGCGGCACCTCAAGCCGGAACGGATCTTCATCGACGACGTGCTCAACGAGTACATCTGGGCCCGCGGCCGGGAGCACCCGCCCCGCCGTGTGCGCATCAAGGCGATCAAGTTCGAGGACGGGTCCGCCGTCGTCTCCCTTCCGGAAGACTGAGGGACCCCATTGCTGCGGCGGCTCGAGGTCGACGGGAACCCGTACATCGGAGTCTTCTGTGCCGCGAACGACGAGCTGCTCGTTCACGCACGGTACGTGCCCAAGGCCGACGTGAAGCACATCGCCGAAGCCTTGGACGTACGCTCGGTGGGCACGAGCGTGGCCCACTCCACCGTCGTGGGCTGCCTCGTCGCGTTGAATTCGAACGGCATCCTCACGAGTCCGTTCAGTGAGGCCGAGGAACTCGAGGCCTTCAGGGGACCCGTGTATCCGCTGCCGCACAAGCTCAGCGCGGTGGGCAACAACGTCCTGTGCAACGACCGCGGGGCCGTGGTCCATCCGGGCTATGATAACGATGCGATCGATTTCATCCACGAGGCGCTCGGCGTCCCGGTGGTCCGGGGGACCGTCGCGGGCGTCAAGACCGTCGGTGCGGCGGCCGTGGCCACGAACAAAGGCGTCCTCTGCCATCCGTACGCGAGGCCCGGGGAGATGGAACTGCTCAAGGAGATCCTCCGCGTGCCCGTGGCCATCACGACCGCCAACTATGGGTCGGCGTTGGTCGGCGCGTGCATGGTCGCGAACTCCAAGGGTGCCGTCGTCGGCGCCCGTACGACTCCCATCGAGCTGGGCCGCATCGAAGAGGGACTCTCCCTCTATTGAGTCGGTTTTTCCAGAAGGGCCTGGGAAGTTTGATATAGCGTCCCACGACTAGAGGAAAAACGATGAAGACCCTGGTCCTCTGCGTGGACCGCGACGACGACATCGGCGTCAAGACGGGCATCAAGGGTCCCCTGATCGGCCGGGAGGACAACCTGACGGCGGCGGTCAAGCTCGGCCTCGCGGACCCTGAGGACTCCGACGTCAACGCGCTCCTGTCCGCAATCAGCCTCTACGACGGGCTGGTCAAGGAGGGCGGAGAGCCCGAGGTCGCCACGATCTGCGGGGACGTCCGCGTGGGATGGGTCTCGGACATGGTGCTCACGCAGCAGCTCGACCGCGTCCTCGAGGAGATCCGCCCGGACCGCGTCTTCCTCGTCTCCGACGGCGCGGAGGACGAGGCCTTCGCCCCGATCCTGAGCTCCCGAATCCACATCGACCACGTGCGAAGGGTCTACGTCCGGCAGACGCCCACCGCAGAGAGCCTGTACTACGTCCTCGCGCGGCAGCTCAAGAACCCCAAGGTGCGCCGCAAGATCATCGCGCCCCTGGGCTTCGTCCTCCTGCTCTTCGGCGCAATCTACTGGTTCAACCCTCTGGCGGCTCCGGCTCTCGTGCTGATCCTGGCGGGACTCTATCTGATCCTGATCTCCCTGCCCTTCAGCAGCCTGCGGGATGTCGTGGACAAGGCGGGGGAAGTCTACAACGGCGTGCGCAACTCCGTGATCGCGGGCGACCTCTCCATCTTCTTCAACGTCAGTGCCCTCATCCTCGTCCTCGTCGGCGTGGCCTTCGGCGCGGACTCGGCCGGACGAGAGCTGGGTGGGTATGTACCCCAGGTCCTCTCGTTCCTCCTCGGAGCCCTGTGGTGGTACATCCTCGCCGTCCTCGTCTTCGAAGGAGGCAAGGTCCTCACCGCCTACTTCAAGCACGGGCGGGTGCCGCGGCACGTGCTGGCGGTCGCGGCGACCTTCGTGGCCCTCGGGCTCCTCGTGCTCGGCGCGGTCTCGGGTCTGCAGATCTTCTTTGGCGAGTACAACCTCCAGACGAGCCTCCCGCTCGTCTACCTCAGCCTGGGCGTGGCCCTCTTCCTCGTCGTGGCCACGGGCTGGTCGTACCGCACGCGGGAGGAGCAGCCCCTCGAAGACAGCTGGCGTCACTGAGCCGTCAAGGTGTCCCATGGACTTCGCGACCTGGGAGCCTTTCTACCTCCGGATCCTCGAGGACTTCGGTTTCTCCCGCGATGCCGACGAGGCCGTGGCCGCGGAACTGGACCGCATCTTGGGTGGACGACGCGCCCGCACGGACGAACTGCGACCGCTCCTCGAGGGCAGAGCGGTCGTTGTGGCGGGGAACGGCCCGCACGTGGCGCGGGATCTCGCGCGGGTGAAGGGCGTCCTCGTGACCGCGGACGAGGCCACGAGCGCGGCCCTGGAGAAGGGTCTCCAGCCTGCGCTCCTCGTGACGGACCTGGACGGCAACGTCGAGGACCAGCTCAAGGCGAATGCCGCCGGCACGATCGCGGTCGTCCACGGCCATGGGGACAACGGGCCTGCGGTGCGGAAGTGGGCTCCCCGGTTCACCGGCACCACCCTAGCCACGACCCAGTCTAAGCCCATCGGTGGCCTCCAGAACTTCGGGGGCTTCACGGATGGAGACCGCGCGGCGTTCCTCGCGGATCACTTCGGGGCGGCGGAGATCCGCCTGGTGGGCTGGGACTTCGAGCGGCCGAATGCGAAAGACCGGGACGTACGCCTCAAGCAGAGGAAGCTCGACTGGGCCTACATCCTCCTGCAGAACCTCGGGCGCCCGGAGATCGAGCTATAGGGCCCCCGGCTTCCGGGTCTGGTAGAAGCGCCAGCTCAGGACGGGTTCCCGTGCCGCGAGTACCTCGTCCACGCGGGCCACGGCCGTGTTGTGGGGCGCCGAGTGCAGGGTTTCCGGGTCTTCCTTCACGATCTGCGCGAGCGAATCGGCGAACGCGTCCAGGGTCGCCTTCGTCTCCGTCTCCGTGGGCTCAATCATGAGGGCTTCCTCCACGAGATGCGGGAAGTAAACCGTCGGGGGGTGCACGCCGAAGTCCATGAGTCGTTTCGCGATGTCCACCGTCCGGACGCCCTTCGACGCGAGGTTCGCGGCGCTCGCGACGAACTCGTGTTTTCGGAGGCCGCTGAAGGGGATGTCGAGCACACTCTGGAGCCGGTGCCTGAGGTAGTTCGCGTTGAGGACGGCCCGCTCGGACACCGCCCGCAACCCGTCCCCTCCCTGGCGGAGGATGTACGCGTACGCCCGCACGAGGAGCGCGAAGTTCCCGTACCACGCGCGGACCTTCCCGATGGACTTCGGCCGGTCATAGTCCAGGTGGTACCCCGATCCGTCGAAGGTTACCGCGGGCACGGGCAGGAAGGGCTCGAGGAACTTCCGCACGCCGACGGGTCCCGCCCCGGGACCGCCGCCGCCGTGTGGCGTGGTGAAGGTCTTGTGCAGGTTGAAGTGGACGATGTCGAAGCCCATCCTCCCCGGCGAGGTCTTGCCCATGATCGCGTTCAGGTTCGCACCGTCGTAGTACAAGAGGCCGCCGGCGTCGTGGACGATGTCGGCGATCTCGAGGACGCGCTCCTCGAAGATCCCCAGGGTGTTCGGGTTCGTGAGCATGAAGGCGAGGGTCCTGTCGCTCACCGCCTGCTTGAGGGCGCCCAGGTCCACCCGCCCGTCCTTCGAGGGGATCTCGACGATGTCGAAGCCCGCCATGCCCGCGCTCGCGAAGTTCGTCCCGTGGGCCGTGTCCGGCAGGATGACCTGGTGGCGGTGCTCCCCCTTGTCGTGGTTGTAGGCCTGGGCGAGGAGGAGGCCCGTCCACTCGCCCTGGGCGCCGGCCGCGGGTTGGAGGGTGACCGCGTCCATGCCGGCCACGGTCGCGAGGGCCTGCTGCAGATTGTACATCAGGTGGAGCGCGCCCTGGACCGTGGACTCGTCCTGGTCCGGGTGGATGCGGCAGACCTGGGGGAGGGCTGCGAGCTCCTCCGCGAACTTGGGGTTGAACTTCATCGTGCAGGAACCGAGGGGGTAGAAGCCCGTGTCGATCCCGAAGGTCATCTGGCTGAGCCGCGTGTAGTGGCGGACGACCTCGTGCTCGGGGAGGTTCGGGATTGCGAGGGTCGGCCGGCGGAGGTTCGGCGGCAGGAGGTCCGCAAGGTCCACGGGCTCCTCCGCATCCCAGGCCTTGTCGAACAGGACCGGTTCGTCGTAATAGGCCTGGCGGAAGCTCACGCGACGGCCTCCAGGGCCTCGATCAGGCGGCGGTGGTCTTCCTCCGCGTGCCGTTCCGTCGTCGCGAAGAGGGCCACGTCGATGAGTTCGGGGATCTGGCGGGTGAGCCGCAGCCCTCCGTGGACGCCTCGGGCCAGGAGGGCCCGGTGGACGACCTTGTAGCCTTTCTCATGGCGGACCGTGAACTCGTTGAAGTGGGGCCCCTTGAAGACCGGCGAGGTGAAGCCCTTGATCCGCGCGATTCGCTCCATGAGGCCCCTGGCCTTGCGCATGTTCTCCGCGGCAAGCCGGCGGAGGCCGTTGGACCCGAGGACCGCCATGTAGGCCGCGGACGCGACGGCGAGGAGGGACTCGTTCGTGCAGATGTTGCTCATCGCCTTCTCCCGCCGGATGTGCTGTTCCCGGGTCTGGAGGGTCATGCAGAAGGCGCGGTTCCCCCGCGCATCTTTCGTGAGGCCGATCACGCGACCCGGCATCTTCCGGAGATGTTCCTGGCGGCAGGCGAAGAGGCCGAGGAGGGGACCGCCGAAGTTCACCGCGTTCCCCAGGGCCTGTCCTTCTCCGATCACGATGTCCGCGCCGAAGTCTCCCGGAGGCCGGACGATCGCCAGGGCGAGGGGATTCACCCCGACGACGAGCACCGCGGAGTTCGCCATCTTCCGGATCTCCTCCAGGTGCTCCTCGAAGCGCCCGAAGTAGTTCGGCGTCTCCACGTAGACGCCGCAGACGTCGGAGGAGAGCGCGCCCCGGAGGCTGCTCAGATCGAGCTCTCCCGTGCTCCGATCGTAGTCGACTTCGCGGATCGTGAGGCCGGACCCGCGCGCATAGTTCTCAAGGACGGACCGGCGGTCCCATCGCAGCGCCCGGGGAACGAGGAAGATGTTCCCCCCATGGATGCGGTTCGCCATGCGCGCCGCCTCGCCCAGGGCCGTGGACGCATCGTACATGGACGTGTTCGCGGCGTCCATCCCGGTGAGCTCGCAGATCAGGCTCTGGTACTCCCAAAGGGCCTGCAGGATCCCCTGGCTCAGCTCGGGCTGGTAGGGCGTGTA
>JBBSVS010000248.1:0-1929 GCA_038046665.1 Thermoplasmatota archaeon | reverse complement strand
CGTCGTTGATCAGGTGGACCTCGTCGGCCACGACGACCGTGAGCTGCTGGAGCCATCCCATCCGGTGCCGCAGGAGGGAGTCCGCCCGCTCCGACGTGGCCACGATCACGTCGAACCGCTCCAAGGTGGGATCGGGTGAGTCGTAGTTCCCAACGCTGATGCCCACCTTGATCCCCAGGGACTCGAAGGCCTTCAGGTCCTCGTACTTCTCCGCGGCGAGGGCGCGTAGGGGCACGATGTAGAGGGCCTTGCCGCCCCGCAGGACGGACGCGAGGATCGCCAGGTACGCGACGAGGGACTTCCCGCTCGCCGTTGGGATCGCGAGGACGAGGTTCTCCCCGAGCAAGGCTGGCCCGATGGCCTGGGCCTGGGGAGGATAGAGCTCCTCGATGCCCTGCTCCTTGAGGACGTCCACAAGCCGGGGGTCGAGGCCCAGGTCCGCGATCCGCATCCGCCTTCCGATGAAGCCCTTCGTGGATAAAGATATCTGGGAGGTCTGCGGAGGAGGGTTCCCTCCATGGCGTGGAGCGCTATCGAGAATTAGAAAGTCCGAGGCCCGAAACCTATATCACGTTTTGCGGTTCGCAGTCCGTCCTCTTCGATGTCCGTAAAACAACGCTTATCCCCCTCGGTTCGGTCCGTGGCGCCGAAGGCCTATGAAAGCACCCATTGCATTGGCGCTGGGCATCGCGGCCCTCCTGGCGGTCGCGGGCGCGGCGGGTTACGTCGCGTTCGTGAACCACGGCCAGCTGTTCCCATGGATCTCCGCGGGGAACGTGGCCGGCGAAGGGACCGTGAATGTCTACGTCAAGGATGCACCGGCCAACTGGACCCACGTGTACGTGACCTTCTCGGAGGTCCAGGTCCACGCGGCCGACCAGGGGAACGCCAGCGGCTGGTACAACCTGACCACCGGCCCGAAGACCGTGGACCTCGCCTCCCTCGTGACGGTCTCGGAGCTCCTCGGCTCTGCGAAGGTCCCGGCGGGCATGTACACCCAGCTGCGGATCGTCGTGATGGCGGCGCAGGGCGTCCTGCAGAACGGGACGACGGAGAACTTCACCGTCCCCAGCGGCGAGCTGAAGACGGACGACCCGTTCAACGTCACGACCGGGCAGGCGGTCAGCCTGACCGTGGACATCGACCTGAGTCGGTCGATCGTCTGGACGGCCGAGGGCTACCTGTTCCTCCCCGTCATCGGCTCCGTGCAGAGCTCGTGAGCCCTCTGCGGACCTCTCCGTGCCCGTCCGTTCCGGGCGGCCCCCTTCCCCTTTCATTTCGTCATCTTCTTGTTACGCAGGGCGATACCGCCGCGAGGAGCCCAGCTCCATGGCGTCTATCCAAGTGTCCCTGGACAACTTCTTCGTTCGCCACGTGGCGGCCCTGAAGACCGTCATGCGCGTCGTCTTCGGCGTGGTCTGGGCCGTCGATGGCGACCTGAAGTTCCAGCCCGGCGTCGCGGAGTCCCTCTCCCAGACGGTCTCGGACGCGGGCCAGCGGCATCCCTCCTGGATCTAACCCTGGTTCACGTTCTGGAGCCAGGCTGTGAGCGGCAACCCGGGATTCTTCGTCACGACGATCGGCCTTCTCGAGCTCGCGCTCGCCTTCGCCCTCGTAGCCGGGTTCCTGCGGAAGATCGCCTACACGGGCGGCTTCTTCCTGAGCCTCGTGATCTGGTCCGTACCGGAGGGCTTCGGCGGCCCCTACGGCCCGAGCTCCACGGACATCGGCACGGGAATCATCTACGCCTTCGTGTTCCTGCTCTTGCTCATCGTGAACTCGGCCTTCGGGCCGAGCCATTTCTCCTTGGACGCCCTCATCGAGCGGCGCTGGCCCGCGTGGAAGCGCCTCGCGGAGATTCGCAGCGGGCCCCCATAGTCCGATGCTCCAGTCGGCCGCCCCAAACCCCTTAGTAGGAGCGACTCCTCC
>JBBSVS010000247.1:0-3248 GCA_038046665.1 Thermoplasmatota archaeon | reverse complement strand
AGGGGTGGGTAAGGGGGCCGCCTGGTCACGTGCCCCGCCTGTGGCGGCCGCGGTCAGGTGAGCAACGCCCGCCGCAGCGGCTACAGCCAGTTCATCACGATTGGTCCATGCCCGAAATGTCGCGGCCGGGGTCAGTGGCCCGAGTCGCGCTGCAAGCGGTGCGGAGGCGAAGGCCGGATCGCCGAGACCCGCACCATCGGCGTGGACATCCCCGCCGGCGCGCCGGACGGCCTGCAGCTCCGCGTGCCCGGCCGAGGCGCGGCGGGGGATCCGGGAGCCCCGTCCGGAGACCTCTACGTGTTCGTCCGCGTGCGGCCGAATCGGACCTTCGAACGGGACGAGGACGACGTGCTCCTGTCCGCCAACATCACCTTCCCACAGGCGGCCCTGGGCGGCGAGATCGAGGTGCCCACCCTGGAGGGATCCGCGCGCCTGCACGTCCCTTCGGGCACTCAGAGCCACACGCTCCTGCGTCTCCGGGGGAAGGGCCTTCCCCGCATGCGGGGCGGCGGGCGAGGAGATCAGCTCGTCCGTGTGGTCGTGGTCACGCCCGAGCGGCTGTCCGCGGAAGAGCGGAAGCTGCTCGAGCGGCTGGCCGAACTACAGGGGAACGGGGTGGCGACGGGCCACCGGGGTGTGTTCGATCGGTTCCGGAATTCCTAGGGGAATGGGATTCCGGACAGGTACGAGACCAGCTTGATCATGCCGTAGAAGGCGGCGAGCGCGCCGACAACCGTCAGGATGGCCAGCGCGTCACGGAGTAACAGGCCCTTGGCGTCCAGGTCCGGAGCGGCCTGTGCTTGCATCGAGGAAGTCGCTTGCACGGTCTTTTCTCCCCGGGATTCGATGGAAGGCGTGGGTATGAATCGGTTCCGGCCCAATTTTCACCGATGTGAATCATTCCTGGTAACACGCAGAATCGAACAAGCATTATCCGTCGCGAAACCGTTGAGGCGCCGGAAATGCGCAAGGTCATTGGGGTCCTCACGGAGGACTTCCGCCTGTACCATGATCTCGTTGCGGCGTTGAAGGCCCGCGACGTGAGTTTCGTGAGCCTCTCCTTCTCCCGGAGGGTCCCGGAGAACGTGGGGGCCGTGCTGACCTCCGCCGCCGAGGCTCCGAAGGTCCGCTCGTCCCACGTTGTCGCGGTGGACGAGCTCGATTCCGCGATCGCGAAGGCCCTGCAACTCCTGAAGGGGAAGACGGAGTGGAGGGAGCTCCTCGTCGGCGTGGATCCCGGACGGGAGCCCGGTGTGGCCTTCCTCGGGGACGGCGACGTCCTCGACACCCGCCTCGCGTCCCGACCCGAGGCCGTGGCGCCTCTGATCCGCGAGGCCCTCCGCACGTTCCCCGCGAAAGTGGTGCGGGTGCGAGTGGGTCACGGGGACCCGACGAACCGCAACCGCATCCTGAACTCCCTCTCCCGCGACGGGCTGCACGTGGAGATCGTCGACGAGACGAGCACGACCCATCGCACGGCCCAGCCCGACCTGGACGCGGCCATCGACATCGCGCGCACGCCGGGCATCCGGGTGGAGCCTCCCTTCGAGATCAAACCCACCCCGGGCGAGGTGCGGGAGATCCAGCGACGGTCCCGCGTGGACAGCGGCGGCCAAGTGACGATCTCCTCCGTCCTCGCCGGCGCCGTGGCCCGGGGCGAGGTCTCCCTGGAGGAAGCAATCAGCCGCCAGCGGCGTCGCGATCGAGGGTCAAAGGACTAGGGCGTAGCGGGCCTCGAGCTCCATGCGCCGCTTGAAGTACATCTCCTCCGCGATCTCGCCGGCGGCGAGCTTCGCCTCGAGGGCGTCCAGCTCCCGCTCGAAGTCTGCCTTGAAGGACGCGCTGTACTCCTTGACCACGCGCTCCAGAAGGTCCAACAGATCCTTCCCCCGCTGGGTAACTTGGTACACGATCCTCGGACGGCCAGTGGGAGGGAACACGGCCGCGCGGTCCACGAACCCCCAGGCGAAGAGCTCCGCGAGCTGCTTGTCCACCGAGGTGCGCCGGACCTTGAGCTTCTTGGCCAGGTCCTCCGGATGGTCGAAGCCCTGTTGGAGGAGCCGGAGGATCTGCCGCCGGGTCTCGGAGGACGCGATCCGAACCAGCTCCAGGGGCTCCGGCATGGGCAGTGCGGCGAGTCGCCTCAGCGTACTTCAAAGTTCTTCTGCCGCGTCTCGGGCTCTTTCTCCCCGCAGGGAGAAGGTGAATCCCGCGCGGAGGAGGATGTTATTTTTATCCGCGAATCTTGCATAAATATCTCGGCGTCGCTCCTCCGCATCATGTCCCGAAACAAGTCGACCGGAATCCTGAGCACGTTGGTGCGGTCCTTCATCGCTTCCGGGCGCCTCAGTACTCCAGCGTCAAAGTCCGTCCCGAACGCGCAGCGAACGAGCCTCGACCTCCTCGCGAAGAAGGAAAGCTATATCGCGTCTTGGTCCTTGCAGAGATGGCAGGTATGAAGCGGAGCGAGATCCTCCAGCGGCTCGAGGAACGCCTCGCGCGGGGCGAAATCTCCGAGAAGACGTACATCGACATCAAGGCCCGCTACGACTCGGAGCCCGAGGAAGCCTCGGTGGCCGAGGCGCCTGCGCCGAGTCTCGAAGCATCCATTCACGAGGCCGTCGCGCGCGCTACGGAGGAGGCCGCCCGCACGACCGAGCAGGCTGTACGAGCTGCCGGCGAGGCCATGCGCGCGGTCGACTTCTCCGGCTTCGGCGCGAAGATCAGCGACGAGTCCATCAAGATCTTAGGTTCCGGGGTCGTCACAGGCAACCCAGTCAAGACGGTCGAGTTCAAGGCCGCGGGCAGTGCGCAGGTCCGCGGACCCCTCGAGTGCGAGACGGTGAAGGTTTCCGGGTCTTGCGACTTCGACGGGGATGTGCGGTGCGTGGAGTTCCGCTCCGCCGGCTCCAGCCGCATCGCCGGTTCGCTGCACACCCAGGACGTGGACGTGAGCGGTTCCCTCCAAGTCGGGAAGGATCTCCGGGCCGTGGACATCGCCTCCAGCGGTTCTCTCCGCGTGAACGGGGACGTCTCCGGCCAGGACTTCCACTCTACGGGGAGCGTCCGGATCGAAGGTGATCTGAAGGTCGTCGACGTGGACATCGAGCTCGGGGGAAGCTCGAGAGTCCGGACCATCGAGGGTCAGGACATCTCCGTCCGCACGACGGGCGGCTTCATCCGCACCCGCGGAGACCTGACGGCGGAGCGGATCACCGGCGTGGACGTGGACCTCGAGGGGACCACCG
>JBBSVS010000246.1:0-2671 GCA_038046665.1 Thermoplasmatota archaeon | reverse complement strand
CCTGAGCGAGCCGCACGTGCGGGCCGTGATCGCCCTCGGGAAGAGACATCTCAAGGAGGCTCGCGACCGGAGGACGGCGCCCGCGGTGGACCCGACCATCTACGCCTCGTGGAACGGCATGATGGCCTCCGCCTGCCTGGAGGCGGGGGTCGCCTTGAATCGCGAGGACGTCACGGACTTCGCCCTGAACACGCTGGATCGAATCCTGGCGAAGCTCTGGACGAAGGATCATGGCATGTGGCACGGTCTGTCGAACGGCGAGCGCAAGGTACGTGGCCTCCTCGAGGACCACGTTTTCATGATCGACGCCCTCCTCGTCGCCCAGACGGTGACCGGGGACCCGATGTACCTGAAGAAAGCCGAAGAAGTGATGGTCTTCACCCTCCGGCACTTCTGGGACGCGGACCGGAAGGGGTTCGTGGACCTCGCTCCCGATCTCCACGAAGGCGTGGGTCTGAGCCTGAAGGAAATCCGTCGCCGTCCGATCGAGGACTCGCCGTACGCCGGAGCGAACGCGGTGGCGGCGCTGTGCCTTCAGCGGCTGCACGCCCTGACGGGCAACGACGAATACCGCCTGAAGCACGACGAGATGATGATCGCCTTCGCCGGCGAAGCGAGCCGCTACGGACCCCTGTTCATGGGCACGTATCACCTCGCGGCGGAAGTCTGGGTGCATCCGCCTGCAGAGGTGGTCATCCTAGGGTCCCGAGAAGACCCGAAGGCCCGCGCCCTCCATGCGGCCGCGGCGTCCACGTATGCTCCCGGCAAGACCGTGCTCGTGGCCGAAAATGCCGACGCCTATGTGCCCGATGCCGTCGAACACATGCGCAAGGCCCCCGAGGCGAAGGCGGGTCCCGTGGCCTTCGTCTGCTCCGGGACCGTGTGTTCACCGCCGACGTCGGATCCCGAGCGGCTGCGGGCCATCCTTCGGAGCGGAACGGGCACGACCTGAACTCCGTGCGAATCTTTCGCATGCCTCTTCAATCCCCGCGACAAGTTTAAGGTCCCCGCTCCCCAGGCCTTATGGCCCCTACGGTCCTGCCCCGGAGGGAGGTTCGACAGCATTCCCGCGCGGACGGCCGAGGTTCTCCTGATCGGGTGCGGCGCCGTGGGGTCCGTGATCGCGCGGCACCTGTGTGCCAGCGACGGAATCGAGAACGTGGTCCTCGCCGACGTGGACGGGGACCTGGCGAAACGCGCGGCGTCGGAGACGCGCAGCCCCAAGAGCCACGCCCAGCGGCTCGACGCGGGCGACGAGGGGGCGTTGAAGGAGGCCATGACCGGTTGCGGCCTCGTGATCAACTCGGCCATGCCGCGCTTCAACCGCACGATCCAGAAGGCCGCGCTGGAAACCGGGCTGCACTACTTGGACCTGGCGAATGACTCGAGCGACCCCTTCACGGACACCGACGCCTGGCGGTCCGCGGGCCTCACAGCCCTCCTCGGCGTGGGCGAGGACCCCGGCCTGAGCAACATCTTCGCTCGATACGCGGCCGACGGGATGGATCGCGTGGAGTCAATCAGGGTCCGCGACGGGGACACGGCCTCGAGCCCCGAATATCCGTTCATCGCCCTCTTCAGCCCGGAGACGTTCGTCGAGGAGACCTTGAGCCCTTCCCGCATCTGGCGGGACGGCGCCTACGAGCCGGTTCCGCCGTTCGGAGAGTCGGAGGTCTTCGAGTTCCCGGACCCCGTGGGGAAGCAGACGGTGTACTCGGTGGACCACGAGGAGGCGGACACCCTGCCCCGCTTCATCGGGAAGGGCGTACGGTACGTGGACTTCAAGCTCGCCCTCGACCCGACGACGGTCCAGAGCCTCAAGCTCTTCCGGGACCTGCACCTCCTGGACCGCGGGCCTGCGGGCGGGCCGGATCCCCGGAGGGCCCTGTTCTCCCGGATCCCGAAACCGGCGAACCTCATCGGCCGGGTGGACGGGTACGCGGCCCTCGTCGTCGAGGTCGCTGGTGACAGGGGCGGGGAACGGCGGACCCACACGATCTACACGGTCATGGGCCACCGGGAGGCAGCGAAGAAGTTCGGGACGACGGCCACGGCCTACGTCACCGGGACGGGCGCCGCCGTGGGCGCGCTCCTCCTGGTCAGAGGCGTCATCACGACCCGCGGAAAGCTGTCCCCCGAAGAGCTCGACCCCAAGCCTGTCTTCCCTCTGCTGCGGGAGCGAGGCATCGAGGTGAGGGAACGCGTGACGACGGCGCGGGCCCTGGGCTAGACCTCGAGGTTCTGCTCGAGGACCTTCCGGAAGGCCGGCGGGATGGGCTTCGACCGTTTCTTCGCGTAGTCGTAGGAGACGAGGACGGACGTGGACTTCGCGATGAGACGACCGGTCTTCTTCTCCGTGATCTCGTAGCTCAGGATGAAGGAGGTGTTGCCGACCTTGGAGGGCCACACGGCCACCTGGACCCGATCTCCCCATTCCGCGACCGAGACGTAGTCGATGTCCACGTGGGCCAGGATGAAATCGATCTCGTGCAGGCTGCGCTTGAAGTTGTGCTTCAGGTAGAACTGGGTGCGGGCCAGCTCGCAGTACGACAGGTACACGGCATTGTTCACATGGCCCATGCCGTCGATGTCGCGGAAGCGCATCTGGATGTCGATTGTAAAGCGCGCCATCTCCCGCAGCAAAGACACCGTCCCGCGAAAAACGTTTGGG
>JBBSVS010000245.1:0-5012 GCA_038046665.1 Thermoplasmatota archaeon | reverse complement strand
AACTTGGAATCGAACCCAACGCCGATCCACGACCACGAGCTCGCGAAGGGCCGTACGAAGTATCCGGACCAGATCGGAGGCGCCTACCATGCGACGAAGCTGCCCGTCCTCGAGCACCTCGCCTCCCGCCGACGCCAGGCAGGGGCCATCGTGTTCATGGAGGTCCACGAAGGATGGGTGCCCCTCGGGGTGTTCCGATATCGGGAGCTCGCCCGCGCGGCCCTCGGTCGACGACCCGCGAAGTTTGCGACCCTTGACGAGACCGAAAAGGAACTCGGGAGACGCCTCACGTTGCCCCTCGAGAACTGGTGGAGGGCGAGCGTGTTGAGACGGTACCTCAGAAGCCAACGACGCATTACGGCATACTGACTCCACGGTTTTCGTGCAAATGCACGAAACCCCAGAAAACGGATCCACTCCTCGTGCAACACCACGAAACCAACCCTGACAGTGACCCCGCAAAACAGTCTCCTTTCGCGCAAATGCACGAAACCGTCGCGGCCCCGGGAACTCCTGGGAACCGGTTTCGCGTAAATGCACGAAACCTAGCCAATCCGGGCGGGGGTCACCTCGTGGTCCACCCTCAGGGCATTCAGGAATGCGTCGATCTCACCGAGGAGAGGCGGTTGCACGAAGAGGACCGACTGCCCAAGGTACCGCACGCCATCCTTCTCCACGAACCCAGGATAACGGTAGGCCCGACCGTCCACGCGAGTGGCGTCGCCGTAGACGAACCGGTAGACCCGGCTCGCCGTAGTCCGGTCGGCGCTGTCTACGTCCCACGTCACAAGGAATCCGATCTCGGGGCCGCCCGCCTGGCCTTTTCGCACGCGCCGCATCGTCGTCTTCCGCATGCGCATCGTCTCCCTTTTCGTGCAAATACACGAAACGGACTCTCGCACTTGGCCTTCTCCAGGGGAGAGGTCCGCGAAAGTGGAATTCCCCTTGCAGCGGACCGAAAGGATCGGCGCGCCAATCAGGGTCAGCGCGGTCCAAGGCCGTCCACGCGCCGGTACCACGCCCTCAGCCGAGGATACTTCGGCAAAATCCGCACATCGGCCGCGGCGAGGGCGTGGAAGTTTCCGTAGATCGCGAAGTCAAAAGCACTGGGTGAACCCGCAAGGAGAAAGTCCCGGCGCCGAAGGCGGTCCTCGAGCCGCTGCAGGGATGGATGCAGGCCCTCCCAGACGGGCTTCGGATTGCGCCGGATCTCCTCGAAGGACCCATAGACGCGCTCCCAGGTCTCCGTGAAGTTCCACCACTCGACCTCGTCCGTGAAGGTCCGTTCGAGGAAGGGCGCCACGAGACCCCAGAAGCGGTCTTCGAACCAATCGTACTCCCAGGCCTCGAGGATCTTGCAGACCTCCCGCAGGCCGTCCGGATAGGCGGTGGGCTCAGGGCGGATCTCCTCCAGGTAGTCCACGGCATCCGTCCATGCAACGCCCCTTCGGCCGTCCCGGAGGTAGGGCACATAGTCCTGGCCCGTCTCCTTCAGCAGCCGGCGCTTGTCGTGGTAAGGCACCGGGACCCTGCGGTATCGCAGGCCCTTGTAGTCCATGAGCTTCCGGACCTTGCCGCAGTACGGACTGTATTCCTCGTCGTACAGGACGATCATCGCATCACCCGCGGCACCCGGGATGGCGGCAGGCTATTCGCCCTTTGCGGCGGTCCGAGACGGATGGCTTAAGTGGGCGGACGGCCTCCGAAGGCGGGTACACGGACCGGTGGTAGAAGGAACCGAGGCCGATTCGCGCACCCCTGGGGACTCGTACGCGATGTATATGCAGATGCCCGTGCCAGCGCCTCCCGCGCCCCCAGCCCATGATAGGGACTCGCATTACGCCCGGTATATGCTGACTATGGGAAACGTTGAGATACAGCCGTACCCAAAGGAGGATCGCCCCCGGAGGCGGAACCGCGATGGACCCGATCCTTCAAGTCCTCACTCAACCCTGGATGGTCGTCCTCATCGGCATCGCCGTGTTCGTCGGGCGGGTGATCTACCTGGCTAAGCGTCTGAGATCCTCGGCGAGGAACCCCACGCTCGCGGACATGCGGGCCCTCGAAGAGGCGAAGAAGTCCCTGGATACGCACAAGGAATCCCTCGAGGCCGCCAGGGAGACCCTCGCAGGGAATCTGGGCCGCGCGCGGGACACCCTGCGCACGTACAAGAAACCCCTGACCACGACGATCGAGGGCCGCAGGAAGGACATCGAGGCGACGATGAAGTCCTTCGAAGCCGCCAAGGACGCGCAGAAGAAGGAGTTCGAAAAGGTGCGGAACCAGACCGCCTTCTCCGACGCCAAGAAGCTCTACAGGACCGCGCTCCCCCGGAAGACGCACCGCGCGTCCACAAAGGAGATGTAGTCCCCCCGCCGATGCCCGACGCGTTCGGGCGAGGGGGAGCACCGCGTCGCTGAGCCAGGCCGTTCTCGAACTGCATCAGCGCCTTGAGGGGCTGCGGTCCTTCGTGTGGTGGACGGCCCCGCTCTACGCGATCTTCTTGTTCGCAGGCCTGTACGCGGAACACTTCACCTTCACCGCGACCGTGGCCCTGCTGCTCGGTCTGCTGGTCGCCTTCGGGCTCCTCGACGTGATCGTCCTGACGCGGATCGCATCGATCCGGACGAGGACCATCGGGACCCTCTCGGAACTCGAGGCGACACGGCAGCAGATCGAGCGCCTCTCGCGCATGCTCCTGATCGGCGGCGGGGCCTTCGGGGCCGCGTTCCTCATCGGCGTGATCATGCTCGTCCTCCTCTGAGCGACCGGGTTTGGCGAAGCGCTACGCGCCGGAGTCGAGGACCGTCCGTGCGTGAGCTTCGCTCGCATGCCGCGTCCTCGCACACGGATACGTACTCCGGACAGTTACCTTTAATAGAACCCGTCCGTGCGCAGCCTCGCTCCCGGTGCGCCGAGGAGCGAAAGGGATACCGTGGACCTGACGTGGCTCATCATTCCGCTGGCGGTCGGCGTGTTCACGCTGCGGACCATCCTAATCGGGCGGCGGCTGAAGATCGCAGCGAGCAACCCCACCCTGACCGACGTGCGCGCCTTCCGAGAGGCGAAGCAGAATCTCCAGGGCCATCGCAAGGAGCTGGACGCCGCTGTCGCGAGCCCGAAGGCCCACCTCGCCTCCGCGAAGCGCCTCTCTCGTCTTTCGCCCCCGCGGTCCCGCACGCCCGGGTCGACCCTGGACCGCATGGTCGAGGACTTCCTGCCCGAGCGCCGCCTCTAGGACTCGGGAAGCTTCTTGCCGTCCCCGTCCTTTCCGCAGGCCATGGCCGCGGGAGCGAAACACCTCGTCGAGCTCAAGGCCCGCTACGAGGACCTGGGTAAGGCCCGCGCTCTCCTCCGGGGGGCGGAGCACGTCGGCACGTTCCGCCAGGTAGACTCCTACTTCTCCCTCGGCGAGCGGCGGCTGAAGCTCCGGTCCGTGGAGGGCCGAAAGGACGGGCAGCTCGTCTACTACGAGCGACCGGACCAGGGTGGCGTGAAGGAGAGCCGCGTGCTCCTCGCGGACCTCCCCGATGCCACGACGGTCCTCGAGATCCTCAAGCTCACGTTCCCCCTGCAGGCGGAGGTGCGCAAGACGCGGGAGATCTACCGCCTGCAGGGCGTCCAGATCCACCTGGACGAGGTGAGAGGACTCGGCCGGTTCATCGAATTCGAGAAGACCCTCGCCAGCGAGGCGGAGCGGGAGGAGGGGCGCAGGGCGCTGGAGAACCTGAGGGCCTACTTCCAGATCCCGCCCGAGGACCTCATGGCCTCGTCCTATTCGGACCTCCTGGGTTCCTGAGACGAGACATGCGCGACGCGCGGCCCGGCCGGCATCGGGTCACTTCACATTCAGGAAGAGGGAGTCGGACTCGAGGAGCGAGACGCTGGAGGGACTAAGGTGGCCCGAGGCGTCGATGAGCACCCCGCTGAGGTCCCCGCGAGGGATCCAGATCATCGCGTGCAGCTGCAAGGCTCCCGACTGCCGCGGGATGATCTCGACCACGAAGTGCTGGGTGGTCGTCAAGTCGACGTCGGTGAGGTTCCAGACCGTCGGGTAGCCCCAGGGGGTTGACGCCGGCGTGGCCGAGGCCACCGCCGCGTCCTCGATGTCTAGGCTGAGGAACACTATCTGGAGGGTCTTAGGATCAACGATGCCCTGTCGAACTCCCACGTCGACGAGCGAGATGACGCCCGCGACGGGCTGCCCGTGGGTCGTGATGGACACGTCGAAGGAAGGCCACGCGCTCCCGGTTTCCGGCCCGAGGGAGGGCACGATGAGTCCGGTGACGGCGATGGACGCCGCGAGGTTCGCGGCCACGACGACGATCGGCTCTTCCTGCATCCGCATCCCCCTCCGATCGGGTGGGAGGTCGTTCCCACGTAGGTGGGGGCTCCTAGATACGGGATGGGTCTATAGTTCCTAAATCAGTAGGGCCGGCGACAGTCGAGGGCCTCACTCCATCTCGACGCACTTGGCCTGGGGGTTTCCGCGGACATCCCTCAGGGGCTTGGCGATTCCCAGGCGCTTGCGGTGCACCGGACGCACCCGGCCCTCCGCGAAGGAGAGGAGGGATTCAATCAGGAGGCGCGCGAGGCGTCCGAGGAGATCGGCCGCGGGCCCATCGCCCCTTCTCACCGCCGCAACGCGGCGACGGGCGGGGAGTCCCGCGCGAGGTGATCTCTGGCTTTCCCCGGCCAGCGGGGAGGGGAAAACGATATCTCCCACGAAGGCCTCTCCCTCCTCACAAGCATCCCTCCACAACGGCTGCCCGGGCTTGTCGGCGAGCAATCGCTGCCGGGTGGCCTGGATTTTTTCGACCGAGGACATCCCCCGTAACACCTTTACTCTCGCAGGACGATGGCACGGCCATGGCTCACGCCGGAACCGTGGGTCATCGCACGTGGTTCCCCGCGTTCCTGCTCGCCGCCCTCATCCTCGGGACCTTCGCCTACCTCGTCCTCGTCCTGATCCTCCCCTTCATCTTCGGACTGTGGGCGCTGCTGATCGCCGT
>JBBSVS010000244.1:0-7538 GCA_038046665.1 Thermoplasmatota archaeon | reverse complement strand
CGCGGCGCTCCCGGGTCCGAGCGGGACGACGTCGCCCTCGACGGGTTCGCCGTTCACGAAGACGGGGCTCCCGCCGTGCATATGCCACGAATGGTACTGATCCCCGATCCCGACGATGTAGAACGTGAGCTCCGTGCCCACGGGCACCGTGGGCACCCCCAAGCCCTTCAGGGTCTGGAATGCACCGTCGTATCCCTGTGTCTCCACGAGCTCCTGGAGATCGCCCTCCCACGCCTGCTTCCCATTGATGTGATAACCGATCCCGGGCGCCTCTCCGAAGAACTGGACGAACTCGTAGTCCGTCTTGGGCGGCCACTCGTCTGCCGGGTAGACGATGATCGCGCCGTAGAGGCCCTGCTGGATGTGGTAGCTGATCGGACGGCCTCCGTCGCTTGAGTGGCAGTGGTAGTAGAACAGTCCCGGTCGTGTCGCCTCGTACGTATACGTGTACGACTGCCCCGGGCCCGGCATCGACGCCGGGTACGCCTGGGACCCGTCGTTCTCAATCGTGTACCGAAGGCCGTGGAGGTGGATGCTGTGCTGCAAGTCCAGGTTGTTCGTGAATTGGATCCTCACGATGTCGCCGACGCGCACGCGCAGCGTCGGGCCGGGGACGGTGCCGTTGTACGTCCAAGCGTTCCACACGACGCCGGGCGAGACCTCGATGCTCGCTGGCTGCGCGGTCAGGAAGAACTCGCGGACGTTCTGCGCCCGGACCGTGGGCGCAAATGGGTACACGAACGCTAGGATCGCAAGAATCACAAGGGACCCCGCGACCAACGCCACAAGCAGCCGATCCTGAACCGTAGACGACACCATCGCTTAACCCTCGCCCCAACGCGGAGACCGGCGTGGGGATGGTCGTTCCGCACGTATTCTTCATATCACACGTACGGAAGCACATCCGGAGACGTGCGAACGCCCCGGTCGGGATTCGACCAGCATGGAGAGAATCAGCGTCAATGGATACTGAATTCACTGAGCCCGCATGTGAGACTCACAGACCTCCTGTTCCGACGGACAGCGGTTCTAGTCCAACGCTTCGAAGCAGGGACGGGTCGTACCAGACGTCTTCATAGTTCTCTGTGACGAGGAATCGCCATCCCGGCGGGAGGCCCAGGTACTTGAGAACGAGCGGGCACCGTTCTTTGAGATGCTCAGTATGAAGAGGCTTAAAGAATGCTGGGTCCCTCGACAGTTCGTCTCCAGCCCAAATGTACCATCCCGTTGTGTCACCCTCTGGCCGATGGCGAAGCCCGTTGAGCGGAAGCAGTCCTGTTCTGACATTCTCGGCGACACCGACCGTCATGTGGGCGGGGGAGCTGAACCATGTCGCTCCGAAGTGTTTGCACATTTCCTTTTGTTCCCGCTCGATGTCGGTGAGCGTCATCGTCTTCACTGGAGGTAGCGGCGGAACCAGCTTACTGCTGTCGGTGGGGGCCGGTTCCTTTGACTGGCCTGCGGAATGGAAGGGACCGGGCGTTCCGAAATACCCCGTCCATTGACTCGGTTTCTCTCCATATTGGACGCCCCGGTCGGGATTCGAACCCGAGCACCCGGCTCGACAGGCCGGGATCATAGACCGCTAGACCACCGGGGCAGTGACCGTGGGCAAATCTGGGGGGCTAATTAGAGTTTGCCTCGCGGATCCTCGTTCAACGACAGGAGCGCCTACTCCTCGCGCCGCTGCCACACAGGCAGCAGAGCCAACAGCACGATCACCGCGACGAGGGCTCCCGCCAAAAGGAGAGCGGAGGGGATCGTCGTCGCCGGGACGGTCCCCGCGACCGCGAGGTCCTCCGCGAAGATCGGCACGAGGAAGGCCATCGCCCCGGCGAGGGACAGACGCACGACGGCCCGCGCGAGCCCGCCGCGGATCCGCGCCCTCGCCTCGGGGGACAGGTCCCGCGCGTAGATCGGTGCGAAGCGCTCCGCAAGGACCCGAAGCTCCAGATAGGCCAGGAGGAGCGTGAGGAACGTGAGGGCCGGAATCAGGTCGAGGGGCAGGAAGAGCACGTGCAGCCCGAAGTAGAGGGAGCCAAGGAGGACGAGACCCGCACGGCGCATCGTCAGCCCGCGGTACCGGAGGCCGAAGACGAGGAAGATCATCGCGAGGCCCCAGAGGATCGCCGCGCCCTGGAGGGCGCGCGGGTTCCCGAGGTGGACCGTCTCCCACAGGACCCACGCGGCGAGGACGCCGAGGACGACGAGCGGGAGGGCCCACAGGATCGCGGGCTTCACGCGGGACGCGGCCAGGCCTTCATCCTCCTCAGGGGCAGCGCGAGCGGGGTCGAGGGGTCCCAGTCCACCACCTGCGCCACGCGCCGCAGCTGCGACACCAGGTTCTCCCGCTCGACCGCGAGGAGCCGGTACGCGAGGTCCCGCTCCGGTCCCGGCGGAAGGAACCGCCGCTCGATCTGTAGCGGCGAGGGAGAGAGCACCGCCACGTCGTACCCGAGGGCCGCGAGGTTCGTGACCGCGTCGAGGGCCGTGCGGTCCGTGAGCGGGGAGATGAGCACGACGAGGGCGTCCCGAGGGAAGTAACGGGACAGGACCCAGGCCACGAAGGTGTAGGGCCACTCCCCGCCGGCGCGCACGTGCACCAGATGGTCCAAGATGCGGTAGAGCTGCTTACGCCCGAAGGCGGGCGGCACCCAGTCGAGCACGTCCCGCTGCACGATCAGCCCGACGCGGTTCTTCGAGGCGAGCACGTGATCCGCCACGCTCAGGGCGGCCCGCACGCCGTACTCGACCGCGTTGACCGTCGGTGTGCCCACCGCGCTCTCCCACCGGGCATCGAGGATGATGACCACGTCCCCGGACCGCTCGCCCTCGTACACGTTCGAGAAGATCCGGTCCAGGCGGGCGGAGGCCTTCCAGTTGATCCGCCGCACCTCGTCCCCGGGCACGTACTCCCGGATGCCCCAGAACTCGAGTCCGGCGCCGATCTGGCGGGAGGTGACGTGGCCGAACCACGGACGGGTGCGGCGCGGCCCGAGCTGCACGCGGCGCATGTCCTCCATGACCGGGGCGACGACGATCCGTGTGGACCCCGCCGCGAGCGCGTCCTCCACGCCCAGGGCGAGCGGGTCGAGGGCCCGCACCCGCGTCGGCCCGATCTTGTAGTCGCCCTTCAGGGACGGCCGCACGCGGTACGTGAGCGAGAGGCTCTCCCCCTCCGGCAGGGAGACGACCGCGTGGTTTGTGCCCTGGACGACCGCGAGTTCCGGCGTGAGCACGTCGAGGACCTCCACGAGGTCCAGGGACGGACCCTCGTTGCGGATCGTGAGCGTGACCTCCGCGTCGGAGCCCACCTGCACGCGGTCCCGGGAGAGCGTGCGCTCCCCGACGACCCGCGGGCGCTCGGGCGGGAACAGGGATCCGAAGGCGAGGAACACGAGGGGCGCCAGACCGAGGAGGATGAACTCCCAGCGGCGGGTCGCGAGGGCCGCCAAGAGGAACAGGAGGGGCGCGGCGCTGAGACCGCTCGCGAGCGGGGTCCGCATGTCAGGGCACCTTGGGCACGGGCACCTGGCCCATGACGTCCGCCAGGACCGCGGTCGTGCGCACGCCCCGGATCCAGGGGTCGGGCTTCAGGACGATCCGGTGGGCGAGGGCGTAGACCGCCACGGCCTTCACGTCGTCCGGGGTGACGAAGTCCCGTCCTGCGAAGGCGGCCCGGCTGCGGCCCAGCTTGAGGAGGGCCAGGGAACCGCGCGGGCTCGCGCCGACCTCGACCTGGCTGTGCTTCCGCGTGCCCGCGACAATGTCGACCATGTAGCCCTCGACCGCGGGGTCCACATGGACCGACTCGACGGCGTTCTGGAGGTCACGGACCTCGTGGGGCGCGGTCACCGCCCGGATCACCGCCTCGTCCGAGCGGCGCTCCTGCCTGCGGCGGAGGATCTCCACCTCCTGCTCCTTCGTCGGATAGCCGACGTCGATGCGCATGAGGAAGCGGTCGACCTGGGCCTCCGGGAGCGGGTACGTGCCCTCGTGCTCGATCGGGTTCTGGGTCGCGAGGACGAAGAAGGGCGAGTCGATGCGCAGGGTGTCGCCCTCCAGGGTGGCCTGGCGCTCCTGCATCGCCTCGAGGAGGGCGGACTGCGTCTTCGGCGGCGCGCGGTTAATCTCATCCGCCAGGAGGAGGTTCGTGAAGATGGGGCCTTTCCTCAGCACGAACTCGCCGGTCTTGCGGTCGAAGATGTGGGAGCCCGTGATGTCCGCGGGCAACAGGTCGGGCGTGAACTGCACGCGGCGGAAGGAGAGGCCCAGTCCGGCGGCGAATGACTTCGCAATCAGGGTCTTCGCGAGGCCGGGCACGTCCTCGATGAGCACATGGCCGTCGGCCAGGATGCACCACAGGACGCGCTCGAGCACGGGCCTCTTGCCCACGATCACCGTCTCGATCTCGTCCAGCAACGCCCGACCGCGCTCCGCCACCGCGCTCACGTTCACCGCCACGCCTCCATGTGATCCAACACGCGCTCCATGGACTCGCCGAAGCCCCCGCGGGCGCGGGCCTCCCGCACCCAGCGGACCCGCTCGTCGGGGTCCGAGGTCCGCAGGTACAGCAGGTCCTCGAGGACCTCGTCGTGCACGCGGGACCGCAGGGCGACGGAGTCCGCCTCCATCGCCCGCTTCGCCTCGGGCGGGAGGCCGAGGGCCAGGCGAGCGCGCTCCGCGAAGGCGTCCCGCACGCGGCAGGACACGACGAGCTGACTGTAGGGCAGGCCTTCGTTCCCGCGCCGCACGAAGGACATGAGGGACGCCAGCTCGCCCGTGCGGATGCGCCCGCGCGCGGCCGGGGTCTCCAGGGGAGCGGGCTCCTCCGTCCCGGACGACACCTGGAGCCAGGCCACGAAGGCCACGGCCGTCAGGAGGACGAAGCCGAGGAGCCACCGCACCGCGCCGCTGAACTGGGCCTGGTAGAGGAGAATCCCGAGCAGGAGGAAGGAGGCCACGATGAGGGCCGATTCCACGAGGAGGAGTCCGAGGCGGCCGGATCGGCGGGTCTCGCCGCGGGCCCTCGCCTCGAGCACGTCTATGAGGGTCACGTCACGCCTCCAGGCTCGACCGGATTCGCTGCAGGCTCTCGACCGCACGGTCCCGGTCCGCCTCGCCGAGCGGGTGGCGGCTGTAGCGGGCCTCCTCGAACAGGGACGTCAGGGCGTCGGCGCTGTCCTCCGACACCTGCAGGCCGCGCACGGCGAGGGACTCCAGCTCGCGCGGTGTCAGGGGGGCCTGGTCCTTAATCCCGCGGTCCCCCAGGAGTCGGCAGAAGCGCTCGAAGCACGCCAGGATTGCCGCGCGCACGTCGCCGCCGAGCTCGAGCTCCTGGATTGTGGCGGCGACCGCGTCTGCGGCGGCGTTGCGCGGTCCGCGGAAAGGCTCCGGGGGCAGCGGGCGCCGGAGCACGCTCCCGAGGTGCAGGAACCACACGAGGACGACGAGCGAGAGCCCGAAGGTGACCGCGAGGAACAGGCCCGCGGGGAGGCCGCTCACCGTCGGGAGGGCGGTCATCGCCCCGGACTCCGTAGCGTTCTGCGCCGGCGTCGTCGGGCGGACCGCCATGGCCCGGGCGATGTGCGGCCACAGGAAGAGCAGAACGAGGAACAGGACCATGCCGATGACGGACCCGAGGAGGTCCCAGAAGCTCAGGGACTTCGGCTGCCCGATGATCTTTGACTTCCGGCGCAGGAGGAGCAGGAGGATCCCCGCGGCGAGTCCGGCGACGAACAGGACGCCGAAGAGGAACTGCGTGACCTGCGGGTCAAGGAGGCCCGCGTTGGACGTGGACGTGCCGCCGGCGTTGGGCACCGCGGGGACCGCCTCCCCGCCCGTGTCGAGGTTCGCCAGGTTGAAGGCCAGCCCGGCGGCGAGGAGGACCGCGAGGAACAGGAGCAGGGGGACGGCCCAGTTGAATCTCCCCCGCGAGAGCCTCGACACGGCCTGTGCCAAGGGCGCTTGGGCCTATAACGATTTCCCGGGATGCGCAGACGATTCAGGCCTTCGCCAGCTCCGAGAAGAAGCGCTCGCGGCGACGGCGCCCGCGGTAGAACAGGAAGCCGGCGATCACGGCAGCCGCAGCCGCGAGGACGAAGGTCACGAGGCTCACGAGAGGGAAGCCGCCGAAGAGCACGCTCCCCCGCTCGAGCGGGGCCGCGGTCCCGGTCCCGTTGTAGAGGCTCGGCGCCCCGGCAAGACCGAGCCCGACGGATAAGAGATAGTAGACACCGATCGCCGCGAGGCCCGCGGCGCTGGAGAGGGCGAGGACGATGGACACGCGCTCCGGGTGGAGGACCTTGCGGCCCTTGTCGCTGAGCTCGTAGTAGATCCACTTGCGGCCCTCGTCGACGCGCTTGACGAGCCCGGCGGACTGGAGCTTCTCCAGGTGCTCGAGGAGGGTGGGCTTGCTCAGGCCCATGAAATTGCTCAGGTCCGTGACCGTCTGACGCCGCTCGTCGAGCTTCTTGAGGATGTCCACCCGCACCTCCGAGGCCAAGGCCTTGAAGCTCTCCTGGTCCAGGGTGATCTTCGCCGGGCCGGGCATCATCGCCGCGAGGATGCCCGTGGGCCCTCTTGAAGGCATCCCCACGATTCGGCGCGAGGCTAACGAACGCTAAAGGGGACTAGGGCTCGCGGCCCGCCTCCACGAGACGGTGATGGAGCTCGGGTGACAGGTAATAGCCCGCAGAGAGCAGCCGACGCAAGGTCCCTTCGAATGCCTCTTGGGTCATGCGACCCGACCTCCGTTCCCGCAAGAGCAGGAAGGGGACGCTGACCGGACGCAGGCCGAGGTACTTGGCGACGGCGATTGCGGCCCGATCGTCCATGACCACCTCGTCCACCCGCGCTCGGAGGGCCAGGGTGAGGACGGCCGTCTCGCCCGGATCCAAGTTCCACTCCGCGTGTGGCCTTCCGCCTTTCCGCACGCGCAGGCGTCCGCCTTCGACGAGCCGACGGATCTCCAGAGCTTCCATGTGACCGGACTGGCGTCCACGTTCAATCTCCGCGAGGACTTCCGGAGGAACGAGGATCTCCTCGTACTGGCCAAGGACGTCCAACCGCCCAATCTTCGTCAGGTAGATGAGAGGCGACGCGTCGATGGCCGCCTTCATCCGAGTTCCTCGATCAGTGCCTCGAGATGCTGCTCATCGGTCCGGAAGGGCACGCCACGACGCGCGAGCTCGTCGAGGAACTCCCAAAGGCCCAGGTCCGCATCGGACGCCGCCCTCCAGGCGCTACATTCCCCCCGCTGAAATCGGCCGATCGCATCGGTCAAGAGGATTTCGCGAAGTCCACCGGAGATGGCCTGACGGAGGAGGACCGCGCGATCCACGCCTTGGTGCCGGGCGATACGGTCGATGCGGCGAAGTTCTTCCTCCGAAAGGCGCAAGGTTGTGACCGGCATGTTGACTACAAAAGACTACATCGTATTAAGCCTTTCTGCGAGGGCGGTGAAATCTGGATTGGCCTCCCTCTTCCTGACCGGAGTGGACCTTTTTATCGGCGAGGCGCAGTACACCAATGAGGAA
>JBBSVS010000243.1:0-1033 GCA_038046665.1 Thermoplasmatota archaeon | reverse complement strand
ATTGAGGATGTCCGGGCTGACGTCCTGGGACACGAAGGGCTGGGCGATGGCGCAGTCCACCAGGTTCGCGCCCTCCGGGTCCAGGGCCACGTAGGTGTCGAGCCGCGCGAGGACGTCCTTCTCCGTCTTGCCGCCGTCGAAGCGACCCGGCTGCAGGATTGGGTCACCCTCCACGCCCCGGTTCTCGTTCGCCAGGACGTGGTTGTTGCTCAGGATGTATTCGGCGCCCTCGCTGCGCACGAGGCAACCGAAAGTGCCCGCGCTGATCGCGTAATGTCCGATGGAGAGGCCGCCCATCGCGGGGCGTACCTTGCGCTGGTAGAACGGCGGGATGGGCCGCCAGATGGAGAACTCGCCCGCCTCCTCGATGTCCGTGGAGACGCCCTCGACCTCGTCAGGGATGACTTCGCCGTCCTTGACCAGGAGGGGATGCAGTTTCTGCTTCACGTAGACCTTGACCGCCATCTCCCCCGTTGGCTGCCCGCGCACGGTCTTGTGGCCGATGCCGACGCCCACCACGTTCGGATGGGAGCCTGCGGTGAGGCCTTCCTTCTCGATCCCAAGATACTGGCACTCGCAGACCAGTTTCGCGTCCTCTGCGGTCATGGCATCCCTCTCAGAGCGCCTTGAAGGTCCCGGACACGACGATCTCGACGGGCACGTCCTCGAGGGTTTGCGGCAGGGCCGCGAGGGTCTTCGGACTGTCGTTCTTCACGTAGATTCGGATGCAGTCCTTCCCGTCCTTGCGACTGAGGCCCACCCCGACGACGCCCGGCGTCTTCATCAGCCGGACCTCGTGACGGCGCTTAACCTCCTCCACCGAGGCCATCGGAGGGCCAAAGGTCCTGCGAGACGATAAACCCGACGAGGGAATGCCCTCACGGCGGGGGCGGGCGGATATACCCTTCCGCCATGAGGGACTGGGTCTGCTCGTGGGACCGCTTGATCAGGCGGAGGGCGGTCTCGTAGAGGTCCTGCCGGGTCCGCTTCACGCGGGCGATGCCCTGCTCCTGCGCCTTCATGGCGACGGCGA
>JBBSVS010000242.1:0-2176 GCA_038046665.1 Thermoplasmatota archaeon | reverse complement strand
GAGAAGGGGCGCTCCCTGAAGATCACCCACCGGCTCGAGGACGTGATCCGCGACGCCGACGTCCTGTACGTGACCCGCATCCAGAAGGAGCGGTTCCCGGATCCGCAGGAATACGAGAAGGTCGCGGGCACCTACCGCATCGACGCCAACCTCTTGCGAGAGGCGAAGAGGGACCTGATCATCATGCACCCACTCCCGCGGCTCACGGAGATCGCGCCCGACGTGGACCGCACGAAGCACTCCCTCTACTTCAAACAGGCCTTCAACGGCGTGCCGGTGCGGATGGCGCTCCTCCAGCTCATCCTCGGAGGTGCGGCATGAGGGAGCTCCGCGTCACGCCGATCAAGAACGGGACGGTCATCGACCACATCCCCGCGGGCATGGCCCTCAAGGTCCTGAAGATCCTGGGGATCGGCGACGCGGTCTCCTCCACGGTCACCGTAGCCATGCATGTCCCGAGCCAGGCCATGGGCTGGAAGGACATCGTCAAGGTGGAGGACCGGGAGCTGGCGGCGCGGGAGATCGACAAGATCGCTCTCGTCGCCCCGACGGCCAGCGTGAACGTGATCCGCAACTACAACGTGGCGGAGAAGCACCGGGTGGCCTTGCCGGACCGCGCGGTGGGCATCCTGAAGTGCGGGAACCCGAACTGCATCTCCAACGCCAAGGAACCCGTGGAGTCCGAGTTCGTCGTCCGGTCCAAGAACCCGCTCCGCGTGTTCTGCAAGTTCTGCGATCGCGAGCTCGAGGACATCGCGGCCCATATCGTGTGACGCCCCGGCCGTCCTTCACGCCGTCTGGAAACTGACGCTGGAGATCTGGCTGCCGTCGCTCCAGAGCAGGTAGAAGATGAAGCTCGAGGCGATGGGAAGGGGCACGTAAGTCGTGCCCACGACGTTCGTCTGGGTGACGGTGAAGGAATCCCCTCCACTCAGCGTGCCTTCGCCGCCAATGTCCGTCCAGTTCACGCGGTAGAACTGGCTGCCGACGGCTAGGACGACGTGACTGCCGCCGGTGGGCGGCATGCCGATTACGGCACCTGTCACTCCGCTCACGCCAAGGTTCAGCCGGTAGTTCGCCGGTCCAGCCGCTTGCGACACGCTCGCAACGGTCAGCTGTTCGCCCAGACCTAGGGGCGTAGGAGTAGCGAAGGCGACCACCGGCTTGCTCGGCCCGGGGCCGCTGATCAGGCCGGACGTCATCGTGTAGAGGACCGCCGCCAGGACCACCGGGACGGCGACGATGAGGACCACGACGATGACGATCACCCACACCAAGTTGTCGCGCCTCGGCGGTGTAGCGTAGTATGGATATCCCGGCGGCATGGGATACATGGACGGCGTGGCGGGTGCAGCTCCCGTTTCCGTCAGATCGGTGCCGCACCTCGGACAAAATCGAACGGAGGCGTCCCAGGTCGCACCGCATCTCGGACAGGCTGTGACACGAGCACCCCCACGGTACGGATACCAGGATGCGCATCGCGCGGAAAAGGGTTGTGTCCGAGCAAGCAACCGCGTTCCCCAGGGCTATCGATCCCGAGAGCCGCTCCCGTCCCCTCGCTCGATTTGTCAAACCGCTTCCACCGAAGCGTTTAAGTGAGAAGCCCGGAATACGTCTCCCCTAGAAGGGATGGTGAGTCGTTGCTCGGAGAAATCTCTGAGATCATCGGTCTCCAGGTCTACACCCACAACGGGGTTTTCCTGGGAAACGTGAACAACTTGGTCGTGGACGTGGACAACGGATCCGTCGACGGCATCTTCGTCGGGGAGACGAACCCGCTCCTCGTGGAAGGGAGCCGCGCGGTGAGCGTCCCGTACCGCTGGGTGCAGAGCGTGGGCGATATCGTCGTGCTGCGCTACTTCCCGAAGCGCGTGGCGACGAAGCGCGGCGCCGCACCCGTCGCAGCTCCCGGGCCACGATAGTTCCATCGTTTGCTTACGACAGGTTTATTCTCGCACCATCCCATGCGCGGGCCATGGGTCGCGCGGGTGTGGCGATGCGGACGAAGCCCGGAGCGCGATTCGAGCTCTTGGACGTCGGTTTGCTCCATATCCACGAAGAGCTGCAGGCGGACCTCCTGGAACGCACCACGGACGAGATTCGGGAAGATGGCTATGTCAAGCGACCCATCCTCGTGGCGGACGAGCACTTCGTCATCCTGGACGGACATCACCGG
>JBBSVS010000241.1:0-1075 GCA_038046665.1 Thermoplasmatota archaeon | reverse complement strand
CCGCGCAGGAATGGCGCACGTCTCCCGCGCGGGGATCTTTTCGCACGGCCTTGATCGGCGTTACGGTAATCTCGGAGAGGGCCTTCGCGACGTCGACGACGCTGATTACGGAGCCGGAGCCGATGTTGAGGACTTGGCCCGCCACGGGTCGCTCCCCCGCGAGCTCGAGGGCTTCCGAGACGTCGGCCGCGTAGAGGAAGTCGCGGGTCTGCTCCCCATCTCCGTGGATCTCGATGGGCCGCTCCGCCGCGACCGCGGAGCAGAACTTCGCGATGACGCCCGCGTAGGGCGAGGACGGATTCTGACGCGGCCCGTACGCGTTGAACAGGCGGAGAACGACCGTCTCGAGCCCCTTGAGTTGGGACATCTCCTCGCAGGCGAACTCCCCGACCATCTTCGTCGTCGCGTAGGGCGACGCGGGCGCAGGCCGCATCGACTCGACCTTGGGGTTCGCCTCCAGGTTCCCGTAGACCGCAGCGCTGGAGACGAAGACCACGCGCTTCACGCCCGCGTCGACGGCGGCCTTGAGCACGTTCAGCGTGCCCTCGACGTTCGTGCGCCAGTATTCGTCGGGCTTCTCGACGCTCTCGGCCACGGAGGTCTTCGCGGCGAAGTGGTAGACGAGGTCCTGGCCCTCGAGGGCCTTCGCGAGGGCCTTCGGATGGAGGATCGAATCCCGATGGAGGCGGACCTCCTCCCGGCAGCCCTCCAGGTTCCGCAGGCTGCCCGTGGACAGGTCGTCGAAGACGCTGACCTCGTTCCTCGCGCTCAGGCGCTCGACGAGGTAGGAGCCGAGGAATCCCGCTCCGCCCGTGACGAGGACCTTCTTCCCTTCCATGGGCCCGCGGCGGACGGGCCGCGGTCGCCATAAGTGTTCCGGTGCGGGCTCACGCGGCGCGGCGCCGTCTCTTTTTCGTCGCGTCCTCGAGGGCTGGGGCGGCAACATAGCCGAGGTCCGCGGCCTGGCGACCATGGCGAGTCGCCTTTTCCTGTGACGCCCGATTCAAGCAGATTGCGCGGGGCGCACGAGCTTTCCGTCCCACAGGAACTGCCCCAGGGCGGACCACGATCGCAG
>JBBSVS010000240.1:0-2809 GCA_038046665.1 Thermoplasmatota archaeon | reverse complement strand
GCGGCCCCTACGGCCCGAGCTCCACGGACATCGGCACGGGGATCATCTACGCCTTCGTGTTCCTGCTCTTGCTCATCGTGAACGGGCCTTCGGGCCGAGCCATTTCTCCCTGGACGCCCTCATCGAGCGCCGCTGGCCCGCGTGGAAGCGCCTCGCGGAGATCCGCAGCGGGACCCCATAGTCCGATGCTCCAGTCGGCCGACCCAAACCCCTTAGTAGGAGCGACTCCTCCGGCCTCTCCGGATGGTCGACCTCCGGACGGAGATCGCGGGCGTCCGCCTGCGGAACCCCACGATGCTCGCCTCCGGGTTTCTTGATGAAACGGGCGGGTCCCTTCTCCGCGTCTTCAACGCCGGCGCTGGGGCCGTCGTTACGAAGAGCATCGGCCCGGAGGCGCGGGAAGGCTACCCGAATCCGATCATCGTGGAGCTCGATGCGGGCCTGCTGAACGCCGTCGGCCTGCCGAACCCCGGGATGGTTGAGTTCGGTCGCGAGGTGCGCCAAGCGATCAAGGGCAAGGCCCTCGTCATCGGCTCCGTGTACGGCAAGGACGCGGAGGAGTACGCCAAGGTCGCCGTGAAGATGGCGGAGGCCGGCGTCGCGGCAATCGAGATGAACCTCTCCTGTCCCCATACGAAGGGCCTGGGCACGGAGATCGCCCAGAGCGAGGAGGCCGTGCGGGAGTTCACCCGCGAGGTGAAGGACGCCGTCGACATTCCGGTCTTCCCGAAGCTCTCGCCGAACGTCTCCGACATCGCCTCCTTCGCCGCCGCCGCAGAAAAGGGCGGAGCCGACGGCGTCGTCGCAATCAACACGGTCAAGGCCATGGCCATCGCGCCCGAGCTCAAGATGCCTATCCTCGCGAACCGCTACGGCGGGTTGAGCGGGCCCGCGATCCGCCCCATCGGCGTGCGCGCGGTGTACGACATCTACGAGAAGGTGGACATCCCGGTCATCGGCGTGGGCGGTGTGGACTCCGGGCGCGCAGCCCTCGAGTACATCATGGCTGGCGCCAAGGCCGTCCAGGTCGGCACGGCCCTCGTGGGCCAGGGTCTCGGTGTGTTCGAGCGGATCACGAAGGAGATGGCCTCCCTCCTCGAGGACGTCGGCCTGAGGTCCGTCGAGGAGGCCGTCGGGGTAGCCCATGGCTAGGATGCAGATCGTCCCTCTCCTCGAGATCGTGAAGGAGAGCCACCACACGACGACCTACCGCTTCCGCGCGGACTTCGGCGGCGCGCCCGGGCAGTTCATCATGGTCTGGATCCCGCGGCAGGACGAGCTGCCCATGGCCCTGTCCTATCTTGGGCCCGTCAAGGGGATCACGGTGCGCGCGTACGGCGATGCCACAAAAGCCTTCGCGACCTTCCGACCCGGGGATCGGATCGGCGTCCGCGGGCCCTATGGGAACACGTTCCGACTCGAGGGCGAGAAGGTGCTCGCGGTCGGCGGCGGCACGGGAATGGCGTCCATGATCGCCGCGATCGAGGCCTTCGCCCAGCAGGGCGCGACGGTCACAACGGCCGTCGGCGCGCGTTCTGCGGACGAGGTCCTCTTCGTCGACCGTGCATCCGCCTCGGGCGAGGTCCACGTGGCCACGGACGACGGGAGCCGCGGCTTCAACGGCTTCGTCCCAACCCTCGCGGATCGCCTCCTGGAGAAGCACAAGTTCGACCAGATCATCACCTGCGGCCCGGAGAAGATGATGAAGATCGTCGTGGACACGGCCGTCAAGCGGGGCATCCCGGTCCAGGCCTCCCTGGAGCGGTACATGAAGTGCGGGATCGGCATCTGCGACGCCTGCGCCTTCGACGATCGCCTCGTCTGCGTGGACGGCCCCGTGTTCACGGGGGAGCAGCTCGCGGCCTCCGAGGATTTCGGCAAGTTCCGGCGGGACAAGAGCGGGCGGCGCGTGCCGGTCTGAGGACAACCCTATATCCGCGTCCGCCGTTCCGCGGACCATGACCGACGCGGCCCTCGACGCCCTCGCGAAGGAGTTCTTCGATCGGTACTGCGAGTGGAACCCGCCCTTCGCGACGTACGTCGGCATCCACACCTGGGATCACCTGCTGCCCAAGGGCAGCGCGGCGGCGGTCGTGAAGGAGACCCGCGTCGTCAAGGACTATCTCGCCCGCCTCGAGGCGATCGACCGCAAGAGCCTCTCGCCGGGGAAGCGGATCGACTATGGGGTCCTTCGGAACGCGGGTCGCCTCTGGATCTTCCAGAACGAGGAGCTACGGATCTGGGAGTCGAAGCCCGCCGCCCCGGAGGACGTGGCCGAGTCCCTGTTCCTCCTCTTCATGCGGGACTTCGCACCCCTGCCGAAGCGCCTGGAGAGCATCGCGGGCCGCCTCGAGCGGTCCCCTCGTTTCATCGAGGAGTCGAAGGACCGCATCCGCAAACCCACGAAGGTCTGGGTCGAGATCGGCCTCGAGGGGGCCGCGTCCACGCCGGCCTTCCTCGATGTGATCGCGGCCGCTGGCAAGGAAGCGCTCCCCGCCGCCGACTTCGACCATTTGGTCGAGACGATCGCGAAGACGAAGGAGTCCATCGCGGTCTACGAGGCTTGGGTCCGTTCCGACGTCCTCCCGAGGGCCCAGGACCGCGTCGGCATCGGGGCTACGAAGTTCCGGAAGCTCGTCCGCCTGCGGGAGCTTGGCCTGACCGTGGACGAGATCTACGCGATCGGCAAGAAGTACCTCCGCAACTCGAAGCGGGAGCTCGCGCGCCTCGCCGGCGAGATCAAGAAGGATGCAAGCGTGGACGAGGCCCAGGCCATTGTGAAGGGGGACCACGCGAAGACCTGGGACGA
>JBBSVS010000239.1:7370-11794 GCA_038046665.1 Thermoplasmatota archaeon | reverse complement strand
CCGGCAGTTCGTGTCCGAATCCTCCATAGAAGCCGCCGCGGCAGGATCCCAGACCGAGATGCGCATCCCCCTGGACACGGACCCAGCCAAGGCCCGTATCCTCGTGTACGCCGCGGACAACCGCGGGGGCCGAGACTCCATGTTCGGCGTCATCCAACCCTCCCGGCCCACGGTGGTCGTGGCCCAGAGGACGGTTGCGCCCGCGGTCCTGACGAACCTCACGGCGACGGTCCTGCGCCTGGACCTCACCCCCATGGGCGGCGTGCCCTATGTGAGCGGGCTGAACCTCACTCGCTCGGGCACGTCCGCGGACCCGCTCACCGTCTCCGCGTACCGGGATGACGGGAGTGGGACCTTAGATGCGAACGACGTCCTGCTCGGGCGAGCGACCCTCGTCGGCGCCCGTGTGCGCGTGCCCCTCAACCTCAGCCTCGCCTCCGCCGCGACCGTGTGGCTCGTGGGCCAGTGGACGAACATGACGCCACTTCGGACCTTCGGTCTCCAGGTGGCCGACGTGGTGGGCAACGGGACCGTGAGCCTGCGGCCGCCCGAGACCACCCTGGACTACCTCGCCCGCGCCCCGTCGGGTCCCGTCGTGGACGGCGCCTTCGGGGACTGGGCGGGCCGGCCCTACGGGCAGGACGTCCTCGGGGACGTCGTCAACCGCTCGGCCGATCTGATCTACAACGCGAACGTGGACCTCCTGGCCACGGCGGTCGACCTGGGGGCGAACTTCACCGGCTTCGCCCAGGTGGACGGCCGCATGCTCGGCGGCGAGGACATCCCGACGGACGTGCAGCGCCCCGCCCCGTATACGGGGGCGAACAACACGAACGTCACGGGCCCCTACGTCCCCCAGACCGGCGTGGACGTCATGTACGCCTACGTCGACGCGGACAACTCCACGTCCACGGGCCTCTGGGCCAGCGTGGAGAACCGGACCTACGGCTTCGACTACGTCCTCGCGGTCATCGGCCGGAACGGCGGCATTACGGCGAGCGGCCTCTACGCCTACGCGCCGGCGGGGAACAACACGACGTGGCAGTACGTGGCCCCGGTACGCGCGGCCCTCGACGCCCACCGCGTCGAGTTCGAGGTGAACGCCTCCCTCCTGAACCTCCCCGCCGGCTACAAGGTCGTCTACTACGCGACCGACTGGCGCCTCCAGTACGACTTTGCCCTGCCAGATGCCCTCGTGCAGCGCTTCGCCCTCGGCTCCCTCGCGATTGCCGCGGGCGTCGTGATCAACGAGATTTCCCCGTCCCCGAACCCAGAGTGGGTCGAGGTCGCGAACCCGACGCCCTCGAGCGTGAACATCGGCGGCTGGACCCTCGCGGTCATGAGGGGTGGCAGGCCGTCGACGATCTACACGTTCCCGACGGGCACGATCCTCGGGGCCTTCGGCTCCGGGTCCGAGTACCTCGTCGCGGTCCCGCCCAAGAACTCCCTGCCCAACGGGAACGTGCAGGTGTCTCTCTTCAACGGGCTCGTGGCCGTCGACTCGACGGCCTACACGGCGAGCGTGGGTGGCTCCCAGACCTGGTCCCGCTTCAAGGACGCGACCACGGGCCAGCCCGTCGACTCGAACAATGACGCGGCGGACTTCTACATCTCCACGACACCCTCCCAGGGAAGGCCCAACGACCGCACCCGCCCGATCATCGCGGTGGCCAAGACCGTGAGCGCGGCCCGCGCGACGCCGGGGGACCTGCTGACCTACACGATTTACTACAACAACACCGGGGACGGCGTCGCCAAGACCGTCTGGATCAACGACACCCTGCCCGCGGGTGTGACGTACCAGAGCGCCAGCCTCACACCGACGTCGGTCGCGGGCTCCACGGTGAGCTGGGTCCTCTCCAACGTGGCCCCCGGAGCGCATTCCCTCACGATGACTGTCCAGGTGAATGGGAACGGGGCCGAAGGCTCCCTCCAGGTGAACGACGTCAGCTTGGCGTACACGGACCAACTGCGGCGCACGATGACGTCCAGCCAGGCGTGGGCCAACTTCACCGTGACCCGGCCGGTGATCACGGTCGCAAAGACGGTTTCCCCGGCGACGGCGGTGGCAGGTCAGACCGTGACGTTCACGATCTACTACAATAACACGGGCTCCTCCGCTGCGGGCACGGTGTCCATCGCCGACACGCTCCCAAGCGGCCTGAACTACACGGGCAGCAACCCCGCGCCCACGGCCGTGAGCGGGCGCACCTATTACTGGAACTTCACGAACGTGGCGCCGGGTGCCCACAGCCTCACGCTGACCGCGATGGTGAGCCCGACGGCCACGGGCACTCAGCTCGTGAACTGGGCCTACCTGAACTACACGTCGATCCGCGGCTACGCCCTCCAGGGCAGCCAGTCCTCCGCCATCTTGGCGATCCCGGAGCTGAGCGACTTCCTCTTCGTGGCCGCGGTGCCCTTCCTGATCCTCGGCCTACGGATGCGGGCCCGGCGCAAGGCCGCGGCCGACGCCTCGGACGCAGGACAGGGCAAGAGCGCGTAGGCGCATCCTGGGCGCATGAACGAGGAGAGGATCGATTCCTCCTTCCCGCACCGGGAGAGTGGACGGTCATGAGCGCCCCTGGGTCCGTGTCGCCCCCTCGGAGCGGCAACGTCTGCCTCGCGTGCGGCACCCCGCTGAACTCCATGGGGATCGAAGAGTTTCGGACCGGCGGCACGAGCGGCGGCATGAAGCTGCTGCTCGGGGAGTGGGCGGAGCTGGGACAGCAGATGCTCCCTCTCGAGATGCTGCTGTGCTCCACGTGCCGAGGGGGTCCAGTTTCGGCTCACCTGGGAAGGGCGCCCGCCGCGAAAGGCGCGCCCGGGGCCTGCGCAAAAGGAAGGGAGTGGCTGACAGCGTTCCATGGACCGGCGGCCGTTAGAGCGGCACGGTTCGTCGTCCACCGCAAGGGTGGACGGCTAGCGTACCTAGGTCGTCGGCCCAAGCCCCGGTCAGGCCGGGGCGGGCTTCCCGCGGGCTCGCGCACCGCAGTACCGCAGGGAACGTGGGCGGGCTTAACTTCCGGGTTCGGGATGGGACCGGGTGTATCCCCGCCGCTTTGGCCGTCAAACCACTGCTGACGGAACCCAGAGTAGACGCGCTATTTCAGACTTGTGGTCTACGGGCGCGGCATCACCGCCACGAGGAACCCCAGGAGGACGTTCCCCACGAAGAAGGCGAGGAGGAACCCGCCCAGGAGGGGGACCATGAAGGGCACCTGGGGCTGCACCCATGCCCGCGTGACCCCGGCCGCCTGGAGCTTGTCGACCTCCTCCTTCTGGTCCCGTCCACGGCGGGGGAAGAGGACAAGGACGCGCTCGCCCCTCCGGTCGATCCGCTCCATCAGCCAGACGTGGGGCGGGAGGGCGTGGAGGTCCGCGCGGGTGCCGAAGAGGGCCTGCGGGAAGTCCAGGTCGCCACGGACCGCGTTCAGCAGGAGATACGCGAGAGGGACCGCGAGGAAGAGCACCGCCGCGTTCACGAGGACCGCGAGAGAAAAAGGGAAGAGGGTCTGGATGGGGCCCTGGACGCGCGGATCAATCGCGAGGAGCGGGAATGGTTCTGCGTTCGGATAGAGCGGGACGAGGAGCGTAAGGGCGATCAGCCCCTTCGTGTCCGCGCCCCCGTGGAAGAGGCCCACCTGGTAGAAGCCCTGGTACACGAGGACCATGACCGGAAGGACGAGAAGGGCGGTCCAGGTTTCTGGTTCGCTCCCGCCTGCGCTCCCCGCGAGGAGCCCGGTGCCCACGACGAGGACGGCCGAGAGCCCGAACAGCCCCAGCCGCGCAGGCCTCAGGTGAAGCCCGTCCTCCTCGAGGAGGGGTTTGCCGTAGAAGATTGCGTAGAAGAGGATCGCCGCCGCGGCGACGAGCCCGTAGCGGTCCAGGCCCGCGGAATCCGTCGCGATCTCGACGACGAGGAGGGCAAGTCCCACGGTCCCCAGGACCACCCAGACCGGGTCGCGCACCCGCCGCGAGCGCAGGTCGCCCGCGGCCGCGAGCGCCAGGAACCCCGTCCCTATCGCGAGTCGCGCGGCCGCGAACGCGTCCACGCCGCCGCATCGGGGCCTCCTTATTTCAAGGGTTCGACCCTGGACGCGGACAGCGAGTCGGTTCTGGTCTTCATGGCCCGCGCTTCCACGACCACCGATTCGTCGCGGTCGAGGTACGCGAGTCGATTCTGCTGCGCCTCGCGGACGACGTGACCGAGACTGAATTCTCGCCGCGCGTCGTATGGACGCGGACGGGTTCATCGTGAACCGTGCGAATCGGCTAGATATGACTATATACACCCTGTCAAATTGCACAGCCCATCGGAGGGATTCTCGGATCTCCTTCGCGGTCGGACGTCCATGATGGAGCCTCGACGGATGAAGGTGAAGGTTTGCCTTGTCGGCGAGCACGCCGTGGGCAAGACCTCC
>JBBSVS010000239.1:2225-7360 GCA_038046665.1 Thermoplasmatota archaeon | reverse complement strand
TCCCTCATCAAGCGCTACGTGCTGAACGAGTACGACGACCGCTACATCGTGACCCTCGGCGCCAAGGTCTCCAAGAAGGAGATGCTCCTGACGCCCAAGGACGCCACGCCGATCCAGATGGACATGACGATCTGGGACATCATGGGCTCGAAGGGATTCCGCGAGCTCCTCCGGGAGGCCTACTTCCACGGGGCCCAGGGTATCCTTGCGGTGGCGGACATCACCCGCTACGACACCCTCGAGGACCTTGACTCCTGGGTCGAGTCCGTGTTCCGCACGGTCGGCGAGATCCCCGTGACCTTCACGGTGAACAAGGTCGACCTCAAGGACCAGGCGGCCTTCGGCGAGGAGCAGGTGAAGCAAGCTACCGAGGCCTTCGACGCGCCCTACTTCTACTCGTCCGCGAAGACGGGCGAGAACGTCGAGGCCGTGTTCCGGAGCCTCGGCGAGAGGATCGCCAAGTCCGCCCCCGGTTCCGAACCGTGAGGCTGCGGCCATAGACTCAAGTATCCCTCCCCTTCTCACCGCCTTCCGTTGTCCCTTTCCTCCGAGTCGGGTGCCGTTCGGGTCCGCGTCACGCGGGACCTCGGCCTCTTCGATGTGACCATGGCCGCCGTGGGGGCCATGGTCGGCGCCGCGATTTTCCTCCTCGTCGGGGCGACCTTCACCGTCGCGGGGTCGTGGGCCCTCGTGAGCGTCGGGCTCGCCGCGGTCCTGGCCCTCCTCGCGGGGATGGCCTATGCGGAGCTGGCTTCCGGTCGACCGGACGCCTCGGGAGGCGCCTACGTGTGGGTGAAATCCGCGCTGCCCACGCCGAGCGGGTTCCTCAGCGGCTGGCTCTCCTGGAGCGGCGCCATGGCCACCTCGTCTCTGTGCGCCCTGGGACTCGGCCTTTTCCTCATCGAACTCCTCCAGCCCTCCGGCGCCTACTTCAGCGCAAGCCCCGCGGAAGCGGCGCTCCTCTGGGCCGCGGTCATCGCCCTCGCGGCGGCCTCCCACTTCGCGCGCGTCCATGTGTCCGCGCGGGCGCTCGGCCGCCTCACGTTTGTCAAGGTTGTCCTCATCGTCGTCCTCGCGGGGGTCGGCCTTCTGTCCCTGCCCGCCTCCGGTCCGATCCCGGGGACGGAGGCCCCAGGCTCCCTGGGCGTCGTGCTGGGCGCGGGGATCTTCTTCATCGCCTTCCAGGGCTTCGAGGTCATCGCCCAGCTCTCGGACCAGGCGAAGCGGCCCGAGCGGACGGTCCCACGCGGCATGTTCCTCGCCCTGGCCATCGCCCTCGGCGTGTACGGCCTCTTCTTCGTCTCCGTCCTCGGCAACGTCCCGATCAGGTACACGACGGACTGGCCGAACTGCACCGCATGCCTCGGGGCGTCGGAGGACGTGTTCTTCGCGGGCATCGCGAACTTCGTCCTCGGCCAGCCCTTTGTCCGCGTGGCGTTCCTGGTCCTCGGGATCGTCTCCCTGTACGGGGCCCTCAACGCCAGCCTGACCTCCGCCATCCGTACGTCCTTCAGCATGGCGCGGGACGGGCTCCTCCCCCCGCTCCTCGGGAAGGTCGGAGCCCGGCAGGTGCCGCCGGCGGCCCTGCTGATCACCGCGGGCGGTGCGGCGGTCCTCCTGGTCCTGAGCCTCGAGACGATCGCGATCCTCGCCGGCCTGGCCTTCCTCGGTCTCATCGCCTTCGTGCAGACCTCCGTCGTCGCGCTGAGGCGCCAGGAGCGGCGAAGCCATCCGGGCTTCCGCATGCCCCTGGTCCCCGCCCTCCCGGTCTTCGCAATCGCCTTGGACCTGGCGGTGGGCGCGGTCCTCTGGAACTATCCCACCACGGGCGGCCCGTTGCTGCCCTTGCCCCCGGGCGACGTGGCGACCTACGTGGGCGCGCTGTGGCTCGCCCTCGGGCTCATCTATCATTACTTCGCCGGAGGCCGCGAGGCCGTCCGCAGGACGCACGTCGCGCCCCACGCGGACGTGGCCTCGATCCTGACCACGCAGGAGGACCAGGTGGAACTCGAGCGGTACCGCGTCTTCCTCCCGCTCCGGGAGTTCGAGGACACGGAGCTGGTGGAGTTCGGGGCGCGGGTGGCGAGGGCCCGCAACGGCGAGTTGAGTCTCCTGAACGTCGTGGAGATCCCGCGCAACCTGCCGCCCAAGGCGATCCGTTTCCGCTACGTGGACGACCGCATCCGCGGGCTGCAGAAGCTCACGAAGGTCGGGACCCAGCTCGGCGTGGACACGCGCCCGGTCGTCAAGATCGGGTACAAGGTGTACGAGATCATCCTGGACACGATCAAGGAGGAGGCGGTGAACCTCCTCGTCATGGGCTGGCGGGGCGCTCGGATCGAGGGGGACCGCCGGATCCTGGGGAGCAACATCGACTACCTCATCGAGAACGCCCCGTGCGATGTGGTCGTCTTCAAGACCCAGGGCCTGCAGAGGCCGCTGAAGAAGATCGTCCTCCTGACGTCCCCGATCTGGACGATCCAGGCCGTCGGGGACCTTGCCCTCATCCTCGCCGAGGACGACCGGGCGGAGATTCAGATCGTGAGCTTCGTCCGCGATCCGGCGGAGGTGGAGCGGCTGAAGCAGGACGCGTCCGCGTTCCTGGAGCGCTGCCACGCCCTCGACCTGCCGGTGGATCACAAGATCCTCTACTCCACCCAGTGGGAGTCCGCCGCCCTCCAGGAGAGCGCAGAGGCTTCCCTGCTGATGATCCGCGCCACCTCGCCGGGCGGCCTGCGGAAGTTCTCCCTCAGCCCGGTGGAGGACCGCATCGTCAAGCTGGCCAAGTGCCCGGTGCTCATCCTGCGGAAGGGCGTGGCCTAGGCCCCGGGGGCTCGCGTCTTCGGGCGGATGCCCGCCCCGCCGAACAGATCCTGGATTTTGAACACGAGGGCGGACTTGATCTCCTTCATCCGTTCGGGCTGGTCCGTGTACGCGAAGAGCTGATACAGGATCGCGTCCGCCTCGACATCCTTGCCGAAGACCTCGGGCGCGCGGTCCTTCACGATGCCCTCCGTCTCCGAGGCTGCCTTCACGAGGAGGTCTTGGACCCGTTGGTGGGCCACCTCGAACCCGACGGCCACCTCGACAAAGATCGCGTAGGGCCTCGACCGGCTGAAGTTGACCACGGGCATCCGCAGCAGGCGGGTGTTCGGGATTTGGACGAGCTCCCCCCGGAGGGTCCGCACCTGGGTCAGCGTGAGTCTCATCGAGACGACGTCGCACACCAGGTCGTCCCCGATCTTCACCCGATTTCCAACGTCGAAGGGGTCTGCGCGCATGAGCGTCACGCCGGCGAGGGCGTTCTGTGCGGGCTCGAAGGCGATGACTCCCGCCATGACCACGAGGCTGACAAAGGCGGCAGCGAAGACGATGAGGCCGGACTCCGAGAGGATGAGGGCCAGAAAGATGAAGAGCAAGATGATTGCGCCGAAGATCCAGACGCCGTATCGAGCGATGCCCTTGAACTCGTCGATGACCCGCGCGCTGAACTTCGTCGTGCGGTGCTTCAGGTCCTCGAAGATGGAGTCGACGAAGCGGTCCGCGATGGCGATGACCGCCAGTCCGATGACCACCTCGAGGATGACGATGGGTTCAATGACGGGCAGCGCGCCGATGTTGCTCGTGATGTACGCCTGATCCTCGGGCGGGAGCGCCTGGATGCCCCCGAGGAACGCGACGACTAGGGCGACGATGTAGATCACGTACTTCAGGACGATCTCCGTGAAGGCCAGGGCCGTGGCGGGCGCGATGCGTTTCGGTTTCGCCTTCAGTTCGCCCCGCAGGTAGGCCGCGAAGCGGTGCAGGGCCCGCACGACGATGGCGGCCGCGAACATCACGAAGACGAAGAAGAAGATCGACGGGACGCGCCGCACGAAGGCGACGAGGACGTCGTGGAGGGCCTGAGACCGCGTCTGGGCGATGGCCAGCACGCCGATTGCCATGAAGGCGATCCAGACGCCCTCGAGGACATGCCGCACGAAGTCCAGGGTCTCGCGGTCGAGCCAGGCGCTCTCGACCGTCTTCAGGTACTCGAAGTAGCGGGAGATGAAGGCGAGGATCCACATCATCGCCCCCACGAGGACGACAATCAGCACGATGATCGGGAGGAATCCCAGGACCGTCGAGAGAACATCCCCTTCGACCTGGAAGGGGAGCGGCAGGGTCGCCAGCTCCACGCCGCAGGCACCCTTCGACCCGCTTATAAGGTTTGGCGGGTGCGTTTGAAATAACCCTCGCGGGCACGGCGCGGCGGCGGGTTTAAGTGGCGCCGGTCTTTCCATGGGACGGGGGAGTTCGTCCCTGGAGAACCGGTCTCCGCTCCCGTGGCCTGGGTTCATCACGACGTGGCGTGCCGCCCTCGTCGTCACCGTGATCCTGGCCCTCGCCGGCCTCGCGGTCACCGTGCAGAGCCACGCGGACACGCATCTCGTCCTCGCCGCGACCACTGACGTTCGTGATTCAGGTCTGCTCGATTATCTCGACCCGCTCTTCCAGATTGACACGGGCATCCAAGTCCGCTATGTGGCCGTCGGCACCGGACAGGCCTTGGACATCGCGCGACGCGGAGACGCCGACATGGTCCTGACCCACGCGCCTTCCCTCGAGCTCCCCTTCATGGCCGAGGGGCATGGGCTCTGTCGGAGCCCGTTGATGTACAACCGTTTCCTGATCGTCGGCCCAGCCTCGGACCCCGGACACATCCGTGGCCTCACGAACGCCACAGAAGCGTTCCGCCGGATCTGGCAGACGCGCTCGCCCTTCTATTCCCGGGGGGACGAGTCGGGGACGAACGTGAAGGAGCTCCAGATTTGGGCGCGCGTGGGCTACACGCCGTCTCCGCAGAACGACTCCTGGTACAATGAAACCGGCCAGGGGATGGCCGCGACCCTGACCATTGCATCCGAGAAGGCCGGCTACACCCTGACGGACGAGGCGACGTTCTACACCCTCGCGTCCGCACTCCCCCTCGACGTCTTGGTTTCCGGAGATCCCTTCCTCGCGAACCACTACCATGTGATTTGCCAACGGGGAGTAACCCCACCACGGCATCGTCGTCAACACGGAGTCTCCTCCCGGAGATTCCCGGCGGTGTTGGTCCGCAAGGACGGGTGAGACCAGAGGCACCAGACAGC
>JBBSVS010000239.1:0-2215 GCA_038046665.1 Thermoplasmatota archaeon | reverse complement strand
TGTCGTGACCCCTGCCGTCCATCCTACGGTGAACGAGGACGCGGCCCTGTCCTTCGCGCATTGGCTCGTGTCGGAGCGCGGTCAAGGACTCATCGGAGACTACGAGGTCGCGGGGCACCAGCTGTACACACCGGAAGGGCAGGACGAGTGCTGACATGATCGACTGGTCCGCCGTCGCCCAGCTCGTCGCCCTCACGCTCCTCGTGGCGGGGACGTCCACCCTGATCGGCGCCGTCCTCGGCGTGCCCGCGGGCGCCTTCGTTGCCTTGAAGAAGTTCCGAGGCCGCAACTTCGTGCGCACACTGGCCTTCACCTTCTACGGCTTCCCACCCGTCCTCGCGGGACTCCTCGTGTACCTCGTCCTCTCCCGCTCCGGGCCCTTGGGCTTCCTGGGCTGGCTCTTCACGCCGATCGGGATGATCGTGGCTCAGTCCCTCCTCGTCGTGCCCATCGTCATGGGCGTGACGATCTCCGCGGTCATGGCGGTCGAGAAGCGCCTGCACGACACGGCCCTGACCCTCGGGGCCGACGAGAGGCAGTGGCGGGCCACGGCGATTCATGAGGCCCGCATCGGCGTGCTCACGGCGGTCATGGTGGGCTTCGGGCGAGCGGTGTCCGAGGTCGGCGCCGTGCTCATCGTGGGAGGCAACATCGCCGGCCAGACCCGGGTCCTGACAACCGTGATCGTCCTCGAGACTTCCGCGGCCCACTACCTCGAGGCGACGATTTTCGGCGTCATCCTGTTCATCCTCGCCTTCGCAATTTTCGCGGTCCTGCAGCGCCTGCAGCGGGAGGGAGCCGTGTGACGATTTCCCTCGCCCTGCGCGGCGTGCAAAAACGCTATGCCGGGAAGGAAGTCCTCCGCGGGGTCGACGCGGAGATCCCGGCGGGCGAGATCTTCGGCGTCGTGGGCCCGAGCGGCGTGGGCAAAACCACCGTCCTCCGGCTCCTCGACCTCCTGGAGACGCCGGATGCGGGAGAGATTCACTATCACGGCCGAGCGGTTCGTCGGGGAAGCCTGGAGTCCTTGGAGCAGAGGCGCCGGATGGCGATGATCATGCAGAACCCGACGACCTTCCGCGCCACGGTCTTCGAGAACGTGGCCTACGGGCTGTGGCTGCGGGGCGTGTCCGAGGAGGACATCCGTGGGCGCGCCTTCGCGGCCCTCGATTTCGTGGGTCTCCTGGAGCGGGCGCAGGAGCCCGCCGCGCAGTTGAGCGGCGGCGAGCAGCAGCGCGTCGCCTTCGCCCGGGCCGCGGTCCTCCGTCCGGAGGTCCTCTTCTTGGATGAGTTCACTTCGAACCTGGACCCCGCGAACGTGCGCCTCCTGGAGGAGGCGACGAAGCGGTACCGGAAGGAGACAGGGGCCACCGTGGTCATCGTCACTCACAACCTGTTCCAAGCGAAGCGCCTGGCAGACCGGGTCGGCCTCTTGCTCGATGGGCGCTTCATCGAGGTCGCGCCCACGCATACGTTCTTCGAGAACCCGTCCCGCCCGGAAACCCGGGCGTTCCTCAGCGGCGAGATGGCCTACTGAGGCTCAGACGAGGGTGACGTCAATCGCCTCGACGCTGCTCACGCCGGGAATCTGGCCGAGGGCCGCCTCGAGCTTCTCCGCCTGGCCGGATACGTCCTGCACGACTGCGAGGGCGAGGATCGCCTTCAGGCCGAAGGCCACGTCCTTCTCCTGCATCCCGCGGAGGGCGCCACCCAGCGCCATCCGGATGCCTTCCTTGATGGGTCCGAGGTCCGACGATGCGTCCTCGGGCATGATGCGGTAGGTGACGGCGACGGATGCCATAGGGAGACCTCAGGGGCCCACGAAGGAGCACGTGGGGCAGTGGTAGGCGACGGACTGGTCGCGGCAGCGGGTGCAGCGGCCGATCTTGCCCTGGCCGCAGCTCGGGCACGCGAAGGTCGTCGTGCCCTTGCCCGAAAGGACCGCGCCACAGGAGGTGCAGCGGTTCTCCGAAGGACTCACGATTCGCAGGAAAGTGCGGGGTGTATAAAACGTTGTGGTCCACGGCCCGCGACGCTAGAATTATATGTATGCAAGGAAATATTATTGCGGTCTCCGGCGATGCCCTGCTACGGTGGTCAAGTTCCGACCGCCGCAAAGTTTAACTAGACCCGTCGTGTAGGCGTGAAATCGCATGTCGCCACCGCCAGCCCGAGGGCCCGTAGCTCAGCTAGGTAGGATGGCGCTCGAACCATC
>JBBSVS010000238.1:0-1766 GCA_038046665.1 Thermoplasmatota archaeon | reverse complement strand
GCGTCAACTTCAGGGCGGGGATGCCCTCGCGGACGAAGAGGTCCAGTTGGTTGATTGAGGCCGCGTGGACGTGGATGAGCACCTGGTCCGGGCCCACGACGGGCCTGGGGTGGTCCGTGACGTAGTCCAAGACCTCGGGCCCGCCATACCGGGGCAAGAGGACCGCCTTCATCGTCACCGCTCCTGGTCCGGGCGAAGGCCGCGCGGCGATATAAGGGGCGCCGTCGGCGGCTCAGCGGACCCGGTATCCCTTTTCTTGCAGGAGTCGGACGACGTCCTTGCGATGGTCTCCCTGGAGCACAATTACGCCGCCTTTTCCAGAGCCGCCCGTGGCGAGGCCCTTCTTCAGGTCTCGCGCGAGCTTCTCCGCCTCGTCCGGGCTGGTCTCCAGACCGTGCACGACGGTCACGGCCTTGCCGTACCTTCGAGTGTCGAGGTCGACGGACAACTGGGTCGTCTCGCGACCCAGGTCCTCGCAGACGCACAGCTCCTTGGGAAGTCCGCAGGTTGCGCAGATCCCGGCTATCAAGCTGCCTCCGTGGCAGAGGTGGTACCGTCGATTAGCTCTTTAAGGAGTCGGTAATGTTTTCGGATGGTGACTTCGGACACCCCGGTCAGGCGGGCGATCTGGGCCTGCGTGATCGGCATGTCCAGCTCCTCCGACGCCAGGTAGAGGGCGCCCGCGGCGATCCCGACGGGGGAGTTCGCCTCGAGGGTCTTCGTGTCCTTCACGCGGGCCACGAAGGACAGGGCCCGCTCACCCACCTGGGGCTCCAGTTCGAGCTGGGAGGCGAACCGGGGCACGAAGTCCTCCGCGCGGCTCGCCCGGCTGAAGACGCCGAGCTCGCGGCTGACGACCTTGGCGGTCAAGGAGATGCGATGGACCGTCACGCCCGTGGCCTGGGCGAGCTCGTGAAGCCCGCGCGGGGCGCCGAGCTGCTTCGCCGCGAGGTACACGACCGCGGCGACGATGGCGTCCATGGATCGGCCTCGGGACAGGCCCGCCTCGATCGTCTGCCGTAGCAGGATCGCGGCCCGCTCCCGGAACACCGGGGCGAGGCCGAGTCGCGAGGACAGGCTGGACAGCTGGGCCAAGCCGGGCGCGAGGGCCCGCTCCGTGCGGTCGTAACGGGTCCACTGGCTCACGCGGCGCAGACGGTTCAACGCGGCCACGGAGCGGGCGTCGATGGGGTTGCCCTTCGCGTCCCGCAGGCCGTTGCCGACCATGCTGCCGAGGCCCTTGTCCGGGGCCATGACGGACGGCGGCGGACCCGCGCGGATTCGGTCGTCGCCCTCGAACGTGGTCCAGTCGGGGCCTTGGTCCACGCGGCCCTCGTCCACGACGAAGCCGCAGTTGTCGCAGACGCGCTCCCCGCGGATCGAGTCGAGGTAAATCGCGAAGCTCCCGCAGTCCGGGCATCGGGAAGTCTCTCGGACCTGGCGCTCCTCCGGCGCCTTGAGGCCCTTGTTGATCAATGTGTCTCTCGTCTCCAACGAATCGAATCGGCTCATGCCGTCACCTTCCGGGAACGTTCCTCGAGGACCCACTTGTTCGCCCAGCGCTCGAGCCCGCGGATCGAGTCGAAGAGGTCCTCGCCCATCTCCGAGAGGCTGTATTCCACCGCCACCGGCCGGTCGAGGATGACCCGGCGCTCCATGAGGCCCGAGTCCTCGAGTTCCTTGAGGGTCTTCGCGAGGGACGACTGACAGATGCCCGTGGACACGCGCAGCTCGTTGAAGCGCTTCGGCCCCCCCATGAGGGAGTG
>JBBSVS010000237.1:0-4939 GCA_038046665.1 Thermoplasmatota archaeon | reverse complement strand
GGCCTGCGCGCGGTTGGCCGCCACGTTCTGCCGCAGCAGGTCGACGGCCACGGGGTTCGCGTCGGAGGCATGGACGCGCGTCGGCCGTCGCCGCTTCGCGATGAGAATCGCATAGGGTCCCACGCCGGCGAAGGGATCCGCAACGATCTCTCCCGGTCGGACCTGCTCCGTGACTCGAAGACGTTCCGTCGCGAGCCTCGGGCTGAAGTAGGCGCGAGCGACGTCGGCGCGGTACCGGAGTCCGTACTCGACGTGGACCGTCGTGGTCCGGTCCTCTCCGGCGAGGATCTCCAGCCTTCGCACGCGCAGCTCCCCGGACACGCCGTGGTCCTGCGCCACCACTTTGACCTTCGAGTTCCAGGCGAGGATTGCTTCGGCAATCTCCGTGCGGTGGGGGAGGAGTTCCTCTGGGATCTTGAGGACCGCGATGTCTCCGATCACATCGAACGACGTGGGCAGCGAGGGACGCAACCGCTCGGGCACGTGGACCAGATCCTTGTAGCTCCGGATCGCCACGAAGGCCTCCTCGAAATCCCGCTCCTCGGTTGGGAAGCCCACGTCCGTGCGGCGGATCGTGGGCAGGTAGAGGCGGCCCGCTTCCTGCCGAATCTTGAGGTGCTTCAGGAGGACTCCACGGCTCCGGAGGACCTGACGGACCTCCTCCCCGCGATTCACGGGCACGACCACACACCAGGCACGCACGGTGCGGGCGATGCGGCGCTGCGTATGAAGAACTTTCGCGGATGCGGGAAGAGAAGATTCATGCGTTGCGGGCGGGTTTGTCGACGGGATGGGCGAGCTCGTCTTCATCGGCCTCGGCCTGCACGATGAGAAGGGCATCACCCTCCGAGGGCTGGAGGAGGCCCGCGCCGCGGACCTCGTCTTCGGGGAGTTCTACACATCCGCCCTGCCCGGCGCGAAGGCGGACGGAATCGAAGCCCTCATCGGCAAGCCCCTCCGGAGGCTCTCCCGGGAGCAGGTGGAGTCGGGGCGGGAGATTCTCGAGGCCGCCCAGGCGAGCCGCGTGGCCTTCCTGATCCCCGGCGACCCCATGGCGGCCACGACCCACGTGGACCTCCGCCTGCGCGCGAAGAGGGCCGGCATCCCCACGCGCATCGTCCACGGCGTCTCGATCATCAGTGCCGCGGCGGGCGCGCTCGGTCTCCAGGTCTACAAGTTCGGCCGCACGGCCACGGTCCCCTTCCCGGCTCCGGGCTTCAAGCCCACGAGCCCCCTCGAGGTGATCCTGGAGAACCGCCGCGCGGGGCTCCACAGCTTGGTCCTGCTGGACCTCCGAGAGGACGGCACCTTCCTCGGTCCGAAGGAAGCCCTTCGGTCGCTGTTGGAGATGGCGGCGCTCAAGAAGACGGCGGACTTCGGTCCGTCGACGGGAGCCTGCGTCCTGAGCCGTGTCGGCGCACCGGAGGTGCAGGCCGTGGCGGACCGCGTCGAGCGGCTTCTCGCACGCGACCTCGGCCCCCCGCTTCATTGCCTGGTCGTCCCCGGCCCGCTCCACTTCCTGGAGAAGGAGGCCCTCGTGGCCTTCGCGGGAGCCCCTCACGACTTCTGAAGAGGCGCCTTCGCCAGTTCGGCGAGGCGGTCCACACGCCACCACGTGATCTCGAGGGAGTACCGGTGGTGGATGTCCTGCCCGCTCCAGCGCTCGCGGAGGGTGCTCATCACCCGCCGATGGACGGATTCCGGGACGTTCCACTGGGCCGAGTAGGCACGGTTCTGCAGCTCCTCGAGGAGAGGGCCCGCCGGCAGGAGCTCGTCGAAGGGCCCCACGGGCATGACCACGTCCGACGGCAGGAGCGCGGGGAGGTCGCGTTCATGGAGGCCCGGAGGTTCCCAGTCAAAGCCCGCCTCCCGGGCGAGGCCATGGTATTCCTGCTGCAGGGTGGCCTTCTCAACGGCCTTCTCCAGGATGCTGAAGTAGCTGTCCCGCGTCACCCGGACGATCTCCAGGAGCACGTCGCGCCAGTCCGGGACCAGATGGAGCATGTGGTTCGTGGTGGTCACGTCGAAGGTGTGCGGGGTGAAGGGCAGACGCGCCCCGTCCGCCAGGACGACGTCGTGCAGGCCCTTCCGCAGCCCGTGCTCGACCATCTTCTGGGAGATGTCCACGCCGACGAGCTGGATCCCGCTCTTTTGGAGGGGCACCGCGTACCGCCCCGTGCCGACGCCGACCTCGAGGACCTTTTTCCCCTGCAGTTGGTCCACGAGGATCCCGAGCACGCGGGAGAGCACTTTTGGGGTCAGCCCGCGGGTCTCATCGTAGATCGAGGCGACGCGATCGAAGGACAGGCGGACGGGCATGGCACGTCCGCAAAGGCGGTCCATCGGAAAAAGGTGCTCGCCCGGGTACATTCGGGGGGGAGGGCGATAGTTTCACCCACCCCCCTGCCTTACCCTCTTATGTATGCCCAAGGATGAGAAGAAAGGTGATAAAATGGCCACCTCAGCGAAGGCGGTGGAAGAACTGCCCGGCGTGGGCCCTGCGACCGCGGAGAAGCTCCGCGAGGCGGGTTACACGGACCTCATGAGCATCGCGGTTGCGAGTCCTGACATGATCGCCGAGGCCACGGAGATCGGCTCGAGCAGCGCCCAGAAGATCGTCGCCGCGGCGCGAGACGCCGTCGACGTGGGCAGCTTCGAGACCGGGGACGTGATCGCAGAGCGGCGGAAGTCCGTCGCGAAGCTCACGACCTGCTCGAAGGCCTTCGACGAGCTCCTCGGAGGCGGCCTGGAGACCCAGGCGATCACGGAATGCTACGGCGAATTTGGGTCTGGCAAATGCATGTCACGCAGTAGCAAAGTCCTCTACTTCAACGATTCCGACCCCCATCTGGAACCGATTGGCGAGGTGTATGAGAAGTACGCGCGGGTTCACGGGGAGGAGCCGTTCGAGAATGGATTCGTGGTACGTGGCATCCCTGTCCAGGTCCTCGGCTTGCCTTCATCCGGGTTTGCGCGGACGTGTGCTAGCGCCCTCTATAGGGAGCAGGCATCGAGGATCCTCCGCATCCGTACGTCCCGTGGGACGGAATTCCAGGTCACGCAGGCCCATCGCTTCTTGACAGTCACCGACCATGGGGTGCAATGGGTTCCAGCATCCGGCCTCTCGGTGGGTGACCCTGTGGGTGGGCCCAAGGAACTGCCTGAAGCATCGGACACCCCAGCCAATCAGATGTCGGAGGAAGACGCCTACTTCCTCGGTCTCTACGTCGCCGAGGGGTCGGGAAGGTCCCTCTGCAACGCTGATGGCCGAATCATCGGATGGCTCAGGAACTACATCGAACGGCGCTTCGCCTATTCGCCACGTGTGCGGCGGCATAGCTCACGGTCCAGCGTTCGTGTGGTCCTGTTCAGGAACCCCACCCTTGAGTTCCTCGGCGATCTGGCCCGAGAAAAGTCCGGGACGAAGCGCGTACCTTCTACCATCCTCGTCGCACCGGAGAGTGTCGTGAAGCATTTCCTCGCGGGCTACTGGGATGGAGACGGCTCTGTGGGGGCCACCATCCACGCCACGACGAAAAGTGAGGGCCTGGCCACGGACCTCGCCTATCTCTTTGGCCGCCTGGGCGTCCGGGTCTCCCGATCGACACGACACCACGAGGGAACCCCCTACTACGTGATTCACGTCGTAGGCTTCGATCGCGATGGCCTGGATCTGCCCGTCCTGACCAAGAGGTTCGTGACTCCTCGGACGAACAACTCGGCGCACGGATACCCAACGAAGATTCCTCGGTACCTGGCGAGCGTGTATCGGAAGACGCTCGGGGGCAACACGGGCCGAAGGCCCAAGGCCGTGGGACGGGCGCGCAACGACGTCGATGCTTTTTACCACGTCCTGACCCGGTCGAGCTACGCACGGAAGACCATCAATGAGGTCACGTTCCGCCGGATCGTGGCCGAGTTCCTTGATGGCTATCATCGTCTCGAGAAGGCTTCAGAGCTCGCCGAACGGCTTGGCTCCCTCTCCCCGGCGGAGTTCAAAGAGCTCGTGGCTCTGCTCCCCTTCGCCTTCAACGAGGTGACGGGGGACCTTGGGCTGTCGAAGCCCGCCGCGAACAACTACCTCTTCCGCGGCCTCCCCAAGGACCCGGTCCGCGTGGAGGCCCTGCGGCGCGCCTTCTGCGAGCGAATCCGGGAGCGCATGAACGCCATGGAGTTCGCTTTCCCGCAGATTCAGAACATCCACGCCCTGGCCTGGGACGAAATCGTTTCCATTGAGGAGGAGCCCTACGACGACTACGTCTATGATTTCGTCGTCCCGGACGGGCATGCTTTCGTCGGGGGTCCTATCCCGACCTTCATGCACAACAGCCAGCTCGCCCACCAACTCGCGGTCAACGTGACTCGAGGCGAGGACGAAGGCGGGATGAACGGGGACACGGTCTGGATCGACACGGAGGCCACATTCCGGCCCGAGCGGATCCGTCACATGGCGGAAGCGCTCGAGCTCGACGTCGACGACGTCCTCAAGCGCATCCACGTCGCGCGGGCCTTCAACAGCCACCACCAGATGCTTCTTGTGGAGAAAGCCAACGAGATGACGAAGGACTTCCCCGTCCGCCTCGTGGTCATCGACTCCCTCACGGCCCACTTCCGCGCGGAATACATCGGCCGCGGCGTACTCGCGGAGCGTCAGCAACTCCTCAACAAGCACATCCACGAGCTCATGCGCTTCGGCGACGTGCACAACGCCGTGATTTACGTGACGAATCAGGTGCAGGCGAAGCCCGACGCGTTCTTCGGCGACCCGACGCGTCCGATCGGGGGTCACATCGTCGGGCACAGCGCGACCTTCCGCGTGTACCTGAGGAAGTCCAAAGGCGGCAAGCGCATCGCGCGCCTGATCGATTCCCCGAGCCTCCCCGAAGCGGAGGCCGTCTTCAGCGTCTCCGAAGAGGGCATCCGCGACTGAGCCCCGCGT
>JBBSVS010000236.1:0-1538 GCA_038046665.1 Thermoplasmatota archaeon | reverse complement strand
GCCCTTCCCGAGACCCGACGGCGGGGAGGATCACGGATGGTCGCAATCGATCGGCAGAGGCTCAAGCCCATCATCGAGCGGGAGAACCAACGCTTCGTCGCGGACAATCCCAAGTCCAAGGACATGTTCGAGCGCGCGAGGCGGGTCATGATCGGCGGGGTGCCGATGAACTGGATGACCGAGTGGCCCGGCGCCTTCCCTCTTTTCGCCGCGCAGGGAAAGGGCGCGACGATCACGGACGTGGACGGACATGCGTACGTGGATTTCTGCCTCGGGGACACCGGCGCGATGTTCGGGCACTCGCCTCGCGAGACCGTGCAGGCCGCGACGAGGCAGATGCGCAAGGGCATCACGATGATGCTCCCGACGGAGGACTCCATCTGGGTGGGCGAGGAGCTCGCGCGCCGCTTCGGCGTGCCGTACTGGCAGATCGCGATGACCGCCACGGACGCGAACCGTTTCGCCCTGCGCATGGCTCGCGAGGCCACCGGTCGGAGGAAGGTGCTCGTCTTCAACGGTTGCTACCACGGGACCGTGGACGAGGCGCTGGTCCGGCTCGTGGACGGACGGGTGGTGCCTCGGGAGGGAGCGATGCCCCCGCCGGTGGACCCCGACGTCACCACGAAGGTGATTGAGTTCAACGACCTCAGCGCATTGGGACAAGCCCTCGCGCCGCGCGATGTCGCCGCGGTCCTCATGGAGCCCGCCCTGACGAACTGCGGGATCGTCCTTCCCCAGGAAGGCTACCTGGGCGGCGTGCGGGACATTACGCGGGAGACGGGCACCGTGTGGATCATCGACGAGACTCACACCTGGTGCGCGGGCCCGGGCGGCTATGGGGCCAAGCACGGTTTGAAGCCCGACATGGTCACCCTGGGCAAGCCTCTGGCGGGCGGCATCCCGTCCGCGGCCTTCGGCGCCAGCCAGGAAATCCACGACAAGACGATCGCGAACATGATTGCAGAGACGACCGGGGTGAACGGCCTCGGGGGCACCTTGACGGGGAACGCCCTCGCCCTCGCGGCGATGCGGGCGACCCTCGAGCACGTGATCACGAAGGAGGCCTTCGACAAGATGGTTGAACTGGCGACGCGGTGGACGAAAGGGGTCGCCCGCGCAATCAAGGAGGCCGGGGTGCCGTGGCATGTCGTCCAGCTGGGCGCGCGGGCCGAGTATCGTTTCCGCGAGACGCCGCCGAAGAACGGGGCCGAGGCCATCGCGTCAAAGGACTCCGAGCTGGACCAGTACGTCCACATCTTCGCACTGAACCGAGGCATCCTCCTGACGCCCTTCCACAACATGGCCCTCATGTCCCCCGCCACGAAGCGGAAGGACGTGGACCTGCACACGAAGGTCTTCCGCGAAAGCGTGCAGGAACTCGTCGCGTAGCCCGTCCGAGCGACGACCTCCGAACGCCCTCGGTACCTCTATGTATCTGTCCGGTCCATCGGGGACCGGGGACGGAGGGATGCGGGCCTACGTACTCGTGAAGGTGGCCACCGGGAAGGAGCGGGAGGCCCTGGACGCCTTCAAGGGCA
>JBBSVS010000235.1:0-1707 GCA_038046665.1 Thermoplasmatota archaeon | reverse complement strand
AAAGGAACCGGAGAAGAAGGTCCAGATCACGAAGGAACTCCCCGCCACCAAGCTGCGCGTCTACGAGGACCGCAAGAAACGGGCCTTCCGCGCGAAGATCCTCGCCGTGGAAGGAGAGGCCGTCGTCCTGGACCAGACCTACTTCTACCCGGAGGGAGGCGGGCAGGAGGCGGACCACGGGACGATCGCCGGGCATGACGTCTACGACGTTCAGAAGGTGGGCGGTACCGTCCTCCACTTCGTCCATGGCGACGCGACGCGCTTCCTGGGCAAGCGGGTGAAGTGCGAGATCGACGCCGCGCGCAGGGATGCCCTCACGCGAAACCACTCCGCCACGCACATCGTCCTCGGGGCGGCCCGGAAGGTCCTTGGGAATCACGTGTGGCAGGCGGGGGCCCACAAGGGACAGGAGATGGCCCGCCTCGACATCACGCACTACGACGCCCTCGGCGACGCGGAGATCGCGAAAATCGAGGAATTCGCGAACGGTCGCGTGTTGCGGAACGGCCTCGTGCGGCAGAAGTTCATGCCACGGGACCTGGCCGAGAAGAAGTTCGGGTTCCGCCTCTACCAAGGAGGTTCCGTACCCGGAGGCGAACTCCGGGTCGTCGAGTTCCCCGACTGGGATGTGGAGGCTTGCGGCGGGACGCACGTGTCCAACGCGAGCGACGTGGGCCTGATCAAAATCCTCCGATCCACGCGCATCCAAGACGGCGTGGTACGACTGGAGTACGCGGCGGGCAAGGCGGCGCTCGACGCGATCCAGAAGCAGTCCCGACTCCTTGCGAAGACCGCCGAGGCCCTGGGCGTCGAGGAGACCCAAGTCGCAGAAGCCGCCGCAAAGCTCTCCGACGAAGCGCGCGCGATGCAGAGGGAATTGGAGAAGATCCGCTCCCTGCAGAAGAGGGGCGAAGCGAAGGATCTCCTCGAGCGGCCGGAGGCCATTTTCGGGGACTACAAGATTGTCCGCTACCAGACCACGGGTTCGATGTCGGACCTGATGAAACTTTCGAAGGAAGTCTCGGCAGATTCCAGAGCCACCGCCATCCTTGGGGCCGCCGCGGAGGATGGCGCGTACTTCATCGTCTCCCGAGGGGCCGATGTACCGCTCAACGTGCGGGAGGTGTTCGATCCGGCAATCGCGCTCATCGGTGGCAAGGGTGGGGGCAGGCCCGATTTCGCCCAGGGGAAGGGGCCCAACGTGGACGCCCTGCCGAGAGCCCTGGATGAGGCGGAGCGGCTCGTCAAGGAGAGGTTGCGCGCCAAGAGCGGGTGACATGGACTTCCAGTCCTGGCGCAGGCGCGTTCGCGAGTACAACGAAATCACGAACCTCGGTCCCATCACGCGGCGCTACTTCGTCATCGGCGCCTTCGATGGAGCGCTGACGATCCTCGGGATCATCGTGGGCGCCTACGCCGCGGGCGCGAGGGATGCCGCGCGGCCAATCATCCTCACGGCGTCGCTGAGCGCGGCGATTGCCCTCGCGGTGAGCAGCGCCGTCGGTGCGTACGAGGCCGAGCGCGTCGAGAAGAAGCTGGACATCAGCACGATCGAACGCGCGATGCTCTCGAGGCTGAGCGAGGAGCACAAGGACGCCTTCCGCTTCGCTGCGATCATGAGTGCGCTGGTCCACGGGATCGCGCCCATCCTGGCCGCCCTTCCGCCCATGGTCCCTTTCTTCTTTCTGGGGATGGATGATGCGATCT
>JBBSVS010000234.1:0-2292 GCA_038046665.1 Thermoplasmatota archaeon | reverse complement strand
CTTGCACCGGCCCAAGGCCCTCGTGCCCCTGCTGAACCGCCCGCAGATCCTGCATGTCCTCGAGCGACTTCCGCCTACGGTGGACCAGGTGATCCTTGCCGTCAACTACATGTACGAGGAGGTGCGGGACTACTTCGAGGCCCGCGAGCTCGAGCCCGAGGTGATCGTGGTCAACGAGCCGGAGCCCCTGGGGACCGGCGGGGCCATCAAGAACGTGGAGGACCGCGTGAGCGGGACCTTCGCGGTGTGCAACGGCGACGTGGTGGACTCCTTCGACCTGGCGGCCTTCGCGAGTTTCCACCGCAAGTCCGGCGGGATCGGGTCCATCGCGGTGTGGCCGGTGGAGGACCCCATGGCCTTCGGCGTCGTGGCCCTCGAGGGCCAGCGCATCACCCGCTTCGTCGAGAAGCCGTCCGAGGGCGAGGCCCCGAGCAACCTCGTCAACGCGGGCCACTATCTCTTCGAGCCCGACGTCTTCGACTTCATCGAGGAGGGCCGCGCGGTCTCCCTGGAGCGCGAGGTCTTCCCGAAGCTCATCCCCCGCGGGCTGTCCGCGTACCGGTGGCAGGGCTACTGGTCCGATGCGGGAACGCTGCCCGCGTACCTTCACGCGCAGCGCCTCCTCCTCGGCGCGGGGGAGGGCGGCGTCTCCAAGGACGCGGAGATCTCCCGCGGCGAGATCCGCCCGCCCGTCCTCGTGGCTCCGGGCTGCTTCGTCGAGGGCCGCCTCGGCCCCTTCGCGGTCCTCGGCCGCGGCTGCAAGATCGGGCGCGGCTCCATCCGGAACGCGACGCTCTTCGAAGGCGTCAGCATGGACGACAAGGTCGAGATCGACTCCTCGATCGTCGGCGAGGGCGCCGCGATCGGCGAAGGCTCGCTCATCCGGGACAGCATCGTCGGCGACGGGGTTCAGGTGGCGCCCCACAGCGAGCTCATCGGCGCGAGAGTGGCGACATGACGCGCCTCTTCGGGACGAACGGGATCCGAGGCGTCGTGGGAAAGGACATGACCGCCGAGCTGGCGGTCCGCGTGGGGAAGGCGATCGGCACGCACTTCGAGGGCGGGCCCGTGGCCCTCGCCCGGGACACGCGCCTCAGCGGACCCATGCTCTCCCGCGCCGTGGCCTCCGGCCTCATGGCCGCGGGCTGTGAGGTCGTCGACCTCGGCGTCGTGCCGACTCCCTGCGCGCAGTACTACGTCCACAGCCTCGGCACGCTCGCGGGCGCCGTCATCATCACGGCGTCCCATAACCCGCCGGAGTTCAACGGGATCAAGGCCGTCGACGTCCACGGGATGGAGATGGATCGCAAGGAGGAGGAGGCGATCGAGGCGATCTACTCCGACGAGCGGTACCGCACGGCCGACTGGGCCGACGTGGGCTCCCTGCGGACGGACGGGAGCGCGATCGACCGCTATCTCGCGGGCATTCTGTCCCGGGTGGACGCGGAGGCGATCCGCAGGCGCGCGTTCACCGTGGCGGCGGACCCGGGGAACGGGGCGGGATGCGTGACCACCCCCTACCTGCTGCGGGCCCTCGGTTGCCGCGTGGTCTCCCTGAACGCTCAGCCGGACGGCGCGTTCCCCGGCCGCTTGCCCGAGCCCACGCAAGAGCACCTGGGCGATCTGATGCTGCTCGTCGTGCAGGCCCGCGCCGACCTCGGAGTGGCCCACGACGGCGATGCGGACCGCGCGATCTTCGTGGACGAGAAAGGCGCGTTCCTCCACGGGGACAAGAGCCTCGCCCTCCTGGCCCGCGCGGAACTCCGCCATCGCGGCGGCCTCGTCGTCACGCCCGTGAGCACGTCGAGCATGATCGACGATGTGGTCAAGGAGGCGGGCGGCACGGTGAGGCGGACCAAAGTGGGCTCGCCCATCGTCGCGCACGTGATGTTCGAGAACGGAGCGGCTTTCGGCGGGGAGGAGAATGGCGGCGTGATCTTCCCGGCCCACCAGTTCTGCCGCGACGGTGGGATGTCCCTCGCGAAGATGCTCGACTTCGTCGCGTACGAAGAGAAGCCCCTGTCGACCTTGGTGGCCGCCTTGCCGCAGTACAGCCTGCACAAGGAGGGCCTCGAGGTGCCCATCGAGCGCCACCGGGCGGTCCTCGACGCGATTGTCCGCCTGGCGAAGGGCCGCCAAGTCACGACCCTCGACGGCGTGAAGATCCACATGCCCGACGGGTGGGTCCTCGTGCGGCCCTCGGGGACCGAGCCGCTTTTCCGCGGGTACGCGGAGGCAAGGAGCGCGGAGCGGGCGGAGGCCCTCGCGAAGGAAGGCCTCGACCTGGTCCGG
>JBBSVS010000233.1:0-1689 GCA_038046665.1 Thermoplasmatota archaeon | reverse complement strand
CAGCGTTGGGGGCGATATCGAATTCCATGACACTCCCGCGGCACTCTCCCCCCTTACCGGTCCGGAACTCAACGGCGTACTTGTCGTCCACTCTTGCGGTTGCGACAGTTGATGGTTTGACAGCCTGCTCCTCCGAAACTGCAGCGGAATTCGCGAGAACCTTCCTCGTCCCACGCACCGAAAGCTCGAATTCCGTAGCCATAGAGAAAGCTCCCGTGAGCCCCATAACAACGTAATGCGCTGCGTACAAATTATGTTGTGGTGCCTCGCGTCGGCCAGCTTCGGGGAAGCCGGCCATCCGTGTGGACGAGAGAGCCGCGATTTATAAGGGTTCCGTGCGCTCCACGCCCGCTCGTCCACGTCTTCCATCTTGGCGACCTTGGACACCTTCTCCTCGCGGGAAAGCTGTGGGGCATCACCACGGGCGAGTCCCAGCTCGGCGGCCACTTCGTGCAAGCCCTCGGCTGGCAGGTGGACGGCCTCCCGTACTTTCAGAAGTTCGGCCTACCGCCGATCCTCACGGCGGGACCCCAGGTCCATGGCTTCGGCCGCCTTCTCGGGGGCGCCGTCGCGGCCCTGTCCCTCGGGGAGTTCGCGGTCCGTGGGGTCCCTGGCCGAAGGCACCTCGTCGCTGCCATGGCGGGAGGCTTCCTCCTTGGGTACGGTAGCCGCCTCGCCGCGGGATGCAACATCGGGAACTTCTGGAGCGCATTCCCGAGCGCGGGCGTGAACGCGATCACCTTCTTCGCGGGCGTCTTCCTCGGGGCCTTCCTCTCGGTCCGCACGGTCGTGGAACGCGGCTGGCTCCTGTCCCCGCCGCGCAAGGTCAACATCACCTTCAGCCCGAGGGGGCAGCGAATCCTCGGCGGCATCCTCCTTGCATTTCTTGCGACGCTCACTCTCGCGGCGCAGCCGAACCTCTCCGTGACCGCATGGTTCTGGTTCGGCATTTTCGCGGCCTATATCGGCTACCGGGGTCGGCTGTGCTTCGCCTCGGCGTATCGAGACCTTTTCGTCCGAGGCGCGAGGAGCGGGCGTAACGCGAGCGCCGTCGCCTTCGGGCTGCTCCTTCAGACCGCGATTTTCCTGCCGTTGGCCCTCGGCGGCACGAAGTTCGATTACTCCCTCGCCGCGGGCCAGGGGCAGCTTCAGGTTCTCATCGGCGGCTTCCTCTTCGGCATCGGCGCCGTCCTCCTCGGCGGCTGCATCTTCAGCAGTGCGTACCGCGCAGGCGCCGGTCAGGTGACATCTCTCGTTGGCTGGTTGTCCACGGTGTTCGTGGGTATGCCCCTCCTGAGTCTGCATTGGGACTTCTGGTCCAACGCTGTGCCGAGGGTCCTGCCCAAGGCGACCCTGTGGGATTCGGGGCCGGGCTATGGTCTCCTCATCGCGGGGCTCGTGCCGGCGGTCTGGCTCCTCTACGCACTTCGGGCAGACGGGAAGCTCCTCAGACTCTTCCCAAGCAAGCGTCGCGTCCCGAAGGGCGTTTGAGGAACCTGCCTCTCGCGAAAACTGTCAAGGAGGAGACCTCTGACGGAGCAGATGGGGATGCGTTTCGCGAGGGGTCTGAGGGCCGCTCATTCGAAGACGATCAAAACGCCGACCGTCAACTTGGAACTTAGCATCGCAGACGGTCCCATCCTCGCTTCCGAGCGTCCCGATGTGGTGATCGTGGTGGGAGACGTCAAC
>JBBSVS010000232.1:0-1305 GCA_038046665.1 Thermoplasmatota archaeon | reverse complement strand
ACGACCAAACGGACTACATCGCGTTCATCGAGAAGATGATCACCCACTTCCGCAAGGTCCACGGTCCGAAGTTCAAGATCTTCACCCTGGACTCCCTGGGCGCGCTGTACTCCCTCATGGAGACGACCGAGAACATGCGCAAGCGGATGTTCTACTTCTTCAAGATGCTGCGGGACAACAACCTGATCTCCCTCGTGGTCATGGAGCGCAGCCTCGGCGGCGAGAGCCAGCTCCTGGGGAACGAGGGCTTCCTCGTGGACGGGATCATCATGCTCGGCCTCGACCGGTCCCGCGGCAAGCTCGTGCGCTATCTCCAGGTGGAGAAGATGCGGTCGGTCGAGCATTCGATGGAGAAACATGCGATCGAGACGCGCCTGGGCGGACTCACCGTCCTCGGGCCGATCTTCGAGACGGGGGGATCCCTGTGACCGCTTCCACTCACCCGTCGGCACCTGGGAGGGCCGACGTTGCACCACCCCGCCGGAGGGCACCGTAGATGGCCGATGGATCGATCTTGGACGCCTTGGACGCATTGAAGAAGCTCGAGGAAAGCATCAAGTCCCGCGACGCCGAGTTCAAGGAGCACGAGACGGCTCTCCAGGAGCAGACGAGCAAGCTCGAGGAAGGACGCCAGTCCCTGGAACAGGAGCGAGCCGCGCTCGCCGAGGAAGGCGACTCCATTGCCGGCCGGGAGAAAGGTGCCCGGGCCCGGGAGAAGGAGCTCGAGCAGCAGGAGCGGTCCATCTCCCAGCGGGAACAGGAGTTCGAATCCACTCGGCAGAAGGTCCTCAACAAGGAACGGGAGCTCGTCGTGCGGGAGGAAGAGGCCGCGAAGCGGATCGAATCCCTCATGAAGCGTGAAGAGGAGATCGCCCGTCGCCACGAGGAGACGGCGGCCCACGCCTCCGAGATCGCCCAACGCAAGAACGAGATCTCCGCGCGGCAGGAGGAGTTCCTGAAACTCCTCGAGGAGCAGAAGGCGGCCCTGGAGGCCCAGATCGCCAAGGGGAAGGAGCAGCTCGAGTGGGAGAAGAAGCTCGCCCAGGAGGAGCAGAGCCTGGCGGCGCACCGCGGCAAGATTGCCGAGGAGACCCGCCGACTCGCGGAGAAGGAGAGGCAGCTCCTGGCCCACGAGCAGGCCCTCCGAGCGGCGCAGGTCCCCTCCCAACCCTCGCCGGTCCAGTCGGTCCCCGCGGTCCAGCCCGCGGCAAGGCCGTCGACCCCCGCCCCCGCGGTCCGGCCCCAGCCCGGGATGCAGCCCCAGCCGGCTCCCCAGGCCGTGCAGCCGCCGCCGGAAGCTGCGCC
>JBBSVS010000231.1:0-6597 GCA_038046665.1 Thermoplasmatota archaeon | reverse complement strand
ACTCGGCCACCTTCGGCTTGCCCGTGGAGACCGCCGCGACGAAGGCGCTCTTGCCCACGTTCGGGTAGCCGGCGACCACGATCGTGGGCACGTTCGGGTCGATCGTCGGGAGGCGCCGCAGGGCGATGCGCGCGTCGACGAGGGCGTCCAGGTCCTTCGAGACCTGATTGACGATCGAGGACAGCCTGCCGACCGCCTCCCGCCGCAAGGCGGGGATGTCCTTGAGCGGGGCGCGGCCCATGCGCCTGGCGTAGTCCCGGGTCACGTCCGCGCACTTCCCGGCGGCCCAGTCCACCGCGCCGAGGTGCTTCTTGAGCTTCCCCCGGTCCACGAGGACGTCCACGAGCTCGCGATAGAAGGGCGGCAGCTTGTCCAGGGTCGGGAACCCCTTTACGTAGGACTCGAGCGTGGACTCGATTGTGTGCCCGGCCACCTGGACCTTGGCGATCCCGAGGTTGCGCGTGCGCTCCTCGTAGTCCCGGCCCTTCGCGGTGGCCTTGGACGCCCGCCCGAGGGCCTTGTCCAGCAGGTCGGGGGCGCGGAGGATCGAGGGCAACTCGAACACGGGCGCGCGATGAGAGCCCTCAGGATAAGGGTATGGGTCACGCGCCCCGGATCAGGTCCACGCCGATCACGAAGAGGCCCGCGGCGATCGCCACCCGGTTCAGCGCCGCGAGGAAGTTCGCGGCCAAGAAGAGGTTCCGCTCGAGCGACTTCCCTTCCTTGTTGAACAGGGAGTACAGGTAGATGGGGATCGTGTCGCTCATCAGGGGGATCGAGAGCAGGAAATACAGTCCGAGATACCCGGTCTTCTGCACGAAGAGGTCGGCCTTGTCCACGAACCACTTCGCGAAGCGCCACTTCGCGGACCACCAGCGGATGTTGTCCTCCACCTTGACGCCGAGGACGAAGATGAGCAGGGACCCGACCGTCTTGCCCGCGGCCAGGGCGAGGGCGATCCAGGTCAGGTAGCCCCAGTCCTGATCGAGGATGGGCTTGACGAGGGAGAGCTCGATGGGGATGGGCAGGATCACGGCGATGGCGATCGCGTACAGGAAGACCATGGGCAGGAAAACCGCGGGAGTGCTGTACGCGTTGAGGAGGACGTTGAGGATGTCGGACCAGACATCGGCCAAGGCGCTCGGCGGCGCATCGTGGGGTCCTATAATAAGGAAGGCGACCCGATTGTCTCATCCGGAAATGGGGTGGAGCTTCCCGTCCTCCGTCAGGAGGACCACGCGGCTGTCTTCCCGTTCCGCGGCGACTCCGTACCCGAGATGGCCCGCGAGTTCGCCCGCGAAACGGCGGATCGAGGCGTGGGAGGGCATGTTGTCCGCCTGGAGGCGCAGGCGGCTCTCGCCGACGAAGCTGTAGCCCTTGCACTCGATGAACATCGGGCGTGCGAGGCGGTCCAGTGCCGCGTAGTCGTCCTCCCACCCGAGGTTCCAGCCCTCGACGAGGGTGTGGCGGATCACCGTGCGCGTGGGTAATGTCGGCAGGAGGGCGAGGGTCTCCCGGAGTTTCTTGAACTCATTGTCCGACTTCGGCGCCATGAGCTTCTCGTAGATCTCTGCGTTCGGCGCGGCAACGGTCACGTAGAGCTGGGTGGGCAGGCGGCCCTCCGCGTGCATGCGCCGCAGGACCGAGGGCGTCGTCCCGTTCGTCACGAGGAACGTGGTCATGTGGCGTCGCTTGAACTCATCAATCATCTCGCCGAGGCGACGGTACAGGGTCGGCTCGCCGGTCAGGCTGATGGCCACCTGGTTCGGATGCCAGGCCTCGAGGAACCTCTCCTTGGACACGTTCGGGTTCCCCTTGTAGCCGCTCAGGAGTTCTCGCTGGGCCTCGATGGACTCCTCGACGATGAAGGCGGGATCGTCCGCCTCCACGAGGGAGTCGGACCCCCACTCCTGGGTGCGCCAGCAGAACAGGCAGCCCAGGTTGCACGCGTCCACGGTCGGTGTCATCTGCAGGCAGCGGTGGCTCTCAATCCCGTAGAAGGTCTGCTTGTAGCAGCCCACGCCCTTCGTCAGGCTCGCCTTCGTCCAGTGGCACAGCTTAACGCCGCTGTGCTCGCCGACGATTCGGTAGCCTTGGCGCTCCAGGACTTCCTTCCGCTCCGGGTCCATCCCCAGGTGGATTCGCCTCCTCCCTATAGGCCTTTTGGCGATTTCGGCAAGCCGAAAGACCCGGCCCTCATCCCTTCCGGGAGTGGCGGAGGTCGAGCAGGTCGATCTCGCCCTTGCGGAAGGCTGCGGGCTTGAACACCCGATCCTTCGCGTGCATCGCCGCGAGCGTCGACAGGGTCCCGTCGAACTCGAGGTCGTGCAGGGTGTACTTCACCCGTTCGTGCTCGAAGGATCCGGTGATGTTCGTGGAGATGATCGCCTTCGCGCGTTCCTTGTCCACGCGGGGCTCGACGCGGAAGACCCACCACGGGTCAAAGTGCACGAGGTCCTTGAGGGCCTCCACGGGCAGCTCGTCCATCGGACGGAGGCTCGTGATCGATTCCTTCGTGTGGAGCCCGTCCGACTTGACCTCGAGGGGCCCCTTGTAGAGGCGGGGCCCCTGCACCGCGACGTTCATGACGATGAGGGGCACGTTCCAGTCTCGGTCCACGAAGGGGAAGGCGTGGTTCACGCGCTCCTGCACGTCGACCGTGTGGAGTCGCAGGTTCACGAGGTGCCGCTGGCTCGACAGGGGCTCAGCCATTTTCTCCCGCTCCTTCGTCGTAGGCGCTCAAGGCCGACTTCGATGTCCCTCCCGCCTTCGCCGTCTCGATCCGTCCCGCCCGCTCCAGGAGGTGCTTGACCGCATGGCTGTCCTCCGACTCGTCCAGGAGGAAGGCGAGCTCCTTCTCCTCCAGGCCGAGTTCGGCGGTGAGCTGCACCCGCAGGTCCTCATCGCCCCGGAACAGCGCCCGGACCGTCGGGAGGACGTCGTTGAGGACCAGGTTGGAGGAGGTGTGCAGGTACCGCCCGAGCTTCTTGGCGAGGGAATTACGGGCCATGCGTGCGCCGCGGGAGCGGGACATGGACATGAGGAACTGGGGGAACTCGAGCTGACCACCGCGTGGGCGGCCCTGGCGGGCCATCGCGACACCCTGGGACATCATCTCGCTCGCGTAGGACCACAGGCCGTAGTCCTGCCGCCGTTTCACCCGACCGAGGTAGATGTCCGCGCGGCTCAGGCTCTCGAAAGCCCGGAGCTGGTCTCCCTTGTCCACGTACTCGTAGGGCACGTTGTGGTCCACCCAGAGGATGAGGTCCTCGGGGGACTCGTCCAGCTCGGCGACCGCCTGCTTGGCCCGCTTGGCGTCCCCCGAGCGGAAGATCTCCTCGAGGGCGGTGAAGATCGTCCGCTTGCGGTCCCGGTACCCGACGGAGCGCGTCGCGTCACCGTCGAGGGACTGCTTCCCGATCGCGATGGACTCGAGGTCGTTGAGGGCCGACCGGAGATCGCCCTCGGACCGCTCCACGATGAAGTCGAGGACCTCGTCGGTCACCGCCACGTTCTCCTGGGCGCAGATGGTTCGGAGTAGATTTTTCATGGTGACACGGTTAATAGCTTTAAAACGAATGGTCCGACATAGACGACGCAGGGACGAGGACCGGCGGGTGAGGGCATAGTAGTCGTTCACGATGAGGACGACGGGCTGCTTCGTCTCCTGGATCATGCTTACGATGGCGGTGATGCCCCCCTGGTCTTCCCTCCCGAAGACGTTGTCCGCCTCGTCAAGGACGATGAGCTTCCGACCTCCCTGGTCCGTGCGGAGGAACTCGCCCGTCGGGGAGAAGGTCTGGAGTACGGAACCCCGGTTGGCCACCTTCTGGATGGCGCCGGCGTTGCGCGAATCGGAGGCGTTCATCTCGGTCACGGGCCAGCCCATCTCGTTGGCGAGGGCCAGGGCCGCGCTGGTCTTCCCGACGCCGGGATCGCCCTGGAGGATCACCGCCCTCTTGTCCGGATGCCCGCGGGCCCAGCCCTGGGCCCATCTCCGCAGCTCTGCGATTGCGGTGGGGTTGCCGACGACCTCGTCCAAGGTCTTCGGTCGGTGCTTCTCCGTCCAGCTCGTCATTCGACAGGGCGCGCAAGGACACGCGACGTCATAACCCTATCATCGGGACCCGCGAAAAGGCCGATTTCGGTGTTAGATGATATTTATATAGCTGTTACCGAACAACAGATTAAAACATAGGTGACAGCTAAACCATGCTTTTGATGCTCATTTCTGCTCATCGCGGCGGGCCCGCTCGTACAGGTCGCAGAGCTCCTGCAGGAATTCGTCGTACGTCTTCCGGAACTTGAGCCGGTACAATCGGTCCCGCGTGTCGGGCGTCAACTGGACCGTCGTGACTCCCGTGATACGTTTTGCCACGGGCCTGCCTCCGCTCCAATAGTTCTATGTGTGAATATAGAACTATGGGTTGTCAATCCCCATTTCACCCTCCTGTCCGTTTACGCACGGATGACCGTACGTAAACGGGAAGGGACCCCGAAAGTGGGCCGTCACTCCCTGGATTTTCGACGCAGATTCGGGGTTGTCTCCATGTGCACTTTATGGAGACTGCCGGACGAAGCGCAGGAAGCCCGCTGGGTTCCTCGGGTCGGACGGTTCGATCGGGCGGAGACCACCGGAGGACCGTGAGATCCCCGCCGCGCGTTATGGTTGTTTAACTATAACCTGAGACGCTGGACTACGCGGTCGCTCGTGGGCCGCTCGACGGTGCAAGGAGTCCAGTCCCCTTCGAGGGGACGAGAGCGTCTGGCCCCTATCCGTGACACGCTAATTCGTAGCACGGTGGGAACCGACGAGGGGATTCGTCCACGAAATCGCAGCCGGGTCGTCTCACTCGACGTAGTCCTCGAGTCTGAGCTGAGGAGTTTCGGCCTTCCTCTGATCGGGCCGGCGGATGCGCCGCTGCATCTCGTACTGGACGCGGTTGAACGTGCCGAGCTCGATGAGCGGCTCGTGCCTCCCTCTCTTGATCCCGCCGCTCAGGCGGGAGAGCCCGCAGTACACCGGGTTGCTCAGGATGTTGGCCACGGTCTGGCTGGCCCATGCGCGGCCCGTCTTCGTGCGGAACCCCTCGCGGTTGAGTTCCTGGCAGATTTTCGCGATGCCCTTCCCCTCGAGGTAGCGGCGGAAGATGATGGAGACCACGCGGGCCTCCTCCTGCTTGATCTGGAGGGCGCCGTTCACGTAGTCGTAGCCGTAGGGGCTCGCGTAGGCCAGGAAGGAGCTCGTCTTCTTCGTCGCGGCGTTGAGGGCCTCTGCGCTCTGCTGCCCGCGCGCCCGGCGCAGGACCTCCCGTTCATTCAGGCCGCGCTCGAGGCACAGCTTGCGCAGGGCCTCCTCCTCCTCCTTCGCGTCGTAGTGTTGGAGGAGTTCGCGCGGGGACCCGAAGCGCAAGTAGACCTCCCAGAAGAGGAGGGCGTCCGACGGCGCGCTGTCCGCGCAGTGCTTGCAGAGGAGGGCCTTCTCCCGCCGGATCGTGGGATCGCCGCGGGGGTTCGCATCGACCTCGTGGTTGACGAGGTTCTTCGTGCCCCAGCAGCGCTGGCACCGACCCTCCATCCTCACGCCTCCAGCTGGAGAGGCGGCTCGCGGGCGGTCGTGAGGAGGGCGCGGGACCTCAGGGCCTCCTGGACCTCGTTGAACGTGTCGATCGGGACGAGGGCTTCGTGCTCGGCCTTCCGCAGCACGCCGTCCCACCTCAGGAAGCCCGCGTAGAGCGGGTTGTGGAGGATGCGATAGACCTTGATGGGGGCCCAGTCCTTGCCCCGCTTCGTCGGCACGTGGCGCGCGTTGAGGACTTGGGCAATCTCCTCCATGGTCTTGCCCACGAGAGACATCTCGAAAATCCCCTTCACCACGGGCGCCTCCTTCTCGTTCACGTGGAGGTGGCCTTCCGCCAGGTCATATCCGAGGGGCGCGGGGAAGCCCAACATGCCGGGCCCCGTCTTGGCCTTCTGGGACATGCCCATGTAGACCCGTTCGCCAATCTGCTCGGACTCCAGCTGGGCGATCCGCTGAATGATGTCCATCACGAAGCGCCCCATCGCCGTCGTGGTGTCGAGGGACTCCGTGGCGGACACGAAGTTCTTCTCCCAGTCGCTGAGGTTGTCCATCATCTCCATGAAATGGCGGGAGTTGCGGTGAATCCGGTCCATCTTGATCACGAGGATCGTGTCCCATTTCTCCCGCTCCGCTATCATCCTCTGGTACGCCGGGCGGCGCACGTCGCGTCCGGAGTGGCCGTCATCCACATAGGTGGCCGCAATCTCCCAGTCGCGCGCCTTGCAGAACGCCTCCATGCGCTCACGCTGGGCGTCGAGAGAAAACCCTTCTTTGGCTTGGTCCTCCGTCGACACTCTAGTGTAGATTGCGACTCGGACCATGTGCACCCATCCCTCGCGCCGCATCGGGGTTGAAGTAAAAAAGACTAACGGTCGGACGAAGTTGTCCCAAAGCAACGTCTGACGCGCAGGCGCTGAACGGCCGCGGCGACGACCGCGATTTTTATTCATTTCGTAAAATGTTTGTACGGACCCACGACGAAGAGGACGAGAGGTCGAGGCTACCGTGCTACTACG